>JBAVHJ010000213.1:0-14088 GCA_049685715.1 Terriglobia bacterium
TTCGGCGTCAGATCGTTTGCTTGGAGGGTTCGTTCTGGATCTCTTCCTTCCACCGGGGCCAGTCAGTATAGATAAACTGTTTGAGCGCATCAGAATAACCACGCGCACAAGCGGCGCTGAGGGGCACTTTGTTCCCGCTCGCTGAAATCCCGCCATCAAAATCCAGGGTGGCAATGCATAATGAGGACCGAGGTTGCACAATTGACATTCTGACCCGCTCGTCCTTGGGGGCATACTTGTTCCAGAGCTCATAGTAGCGATAGTCATCGTCGACGGTCGTGTCCAGGACCGTCTCCACGGTTCTCATCAAGCACGGCAAGGTGGCATTCAGTTCCTCCGGGTTGTTGAGCGGCTCGACCACATTCTTGGGTTCCACCTGTACTACGACGAGGTGGGTCGCCCCTGCTTCGATGGCGTCACGAATCGGGGTGTTGTTTCCGAACCCTCCATCCACGAAGGTATGCGGCGGTTCGACAGAGCGCCAGTACCCCTTATCGGGCATTTTGATCTTCCGCGGTGGAAAGACGCCGATAATAGAGGTCGAAGCCAACAGCGCGTCAATGAGCAAACATCCGTTTTCCTCGTACAGCAGATCGATGTAATCGGGACCGCAGTGATCGATCCCCTGGGAATGGACAAAGAGATCGCTCCTATTGAGGTCGTACCTTTTCAACCTCTGGGTGACGAGTTGTTCGCGGTATTGATCACGCAATGCAAGAAAAAGGCACTCTGTCTTGGCATTCAAATCGGTCGCGGTGATCATCAATTCCCGAAACCGGGGATCGCCCTCTTCGACTTTGGAATGCAGCCATGTGGTGAACGTGAGCCCGATGTCCGCGGAGTCCGTCCGAGAGGCCGTCAGATTGTGGTCGGACAAGACCCTTTGGATCTCCCCGCCTAACATTTCCTCGAGGGGGCGCGAGGAAAAATATGCAGGCGCATCCACCTGCTGAATGCTCTCCAGAAGCCGGTTGGTGTCCAGAACATCCGGGGGCAGCTTCAGCCAGCGAGTCAAAACCTTCTTTGTCATCCGCGGGATGTGGCGGGCTATGACTCGGAGATTGTTGAGAGATTCATCATTGACCGGGACTATTCCCAGCTTGATCTTCAACCAGTGATAAACCGTGAGGACCACCCTGCCGACAAAGAGGTACTCGAGAACCATCACGACTGCGAGGAACACCAATCCGTAGAATATCCCCGTCAGAAAGTTACTCCCCAACCTTCCCGTCGCCTTCGAAATCCCTTGATTCTTGAAGCTGACATAGTACCCGGTAAGAAATATCAGGGAGAAACCCAGGGCAAAGAAAACCAGGTTCAAGATTGAGACCGCGATGGCCAACCAGGCAAGCTTCCAGCTTACCACGCGAGAATAAAAAGTGGAAAGCAGACCATTGCGTAGAATCGCCTTTTTGCTGATGCGTTGCCAGAGCCCCGTTCCCTGCCCATTGTAAAGCCGTTCGGTCTCGCCTACGGCGTAAAGTACCGCATTCAATGCCCCCGCAGAGGTTCCAATGACCAGGTCTACCCGCACATTATTGTCCTCAAGTGCTCTCAAGACGCCGGCTTCGTAAGCCGACTTCGCGCCCCCTCCACTGAGAATCACGGCCGTTCGCATGATCAACTCTTTCAGGCCCGGAAGATCGGAGTCCCTCGAACAAGTGTAAAGGATGGTGTCAGGGCCGGGGTCAGGGCCAAACTGGCTCGCAGGACTCTGCCGGCAGAAGGGTTCAACGAACTCGTCCTCTCATTTGGACCTCCCGAGCATTCTCGACAGGTCTTCCTCGTTTAGTACCGTTACGCCCAGCGAATGGGCCTTTTCGAGCTTGGAGCCGGGCTCAGCACCCGCAACCACGTAATCAGTTTTTGTGCTGACGGAGCCCGTCACGCGGCCGCCGGATTCTTCAATTAACCGGGCTGCCTCGTCACGCGAGTAGTGTGGAAGAGTGCCCGTCAAGACGAACTGTTTTCCTGCCAATTTACCCTCCGCCTGGCGCACCCTTTCCTGTTCGAACTGAAGGCCGGCGTCGCGGAGTTTCCTGATCAGTATTAGATTTCGGGGCTCGTTGAAGAACTCATGGATCGCTTCTCCTACCCGCGGCCCCACCTCTTCAACCTCATGAAGCTCCTCTTCGCTCGCCTTGGCAAGGCTGTCGAGAGATCCAAAATGGTCGGCCAGGAACTGGGCCGTGCGCTCCCCAACAAACCGCATCCCGATGGCAAAGATGAGGCGAGCGAGTTCCGCCCTTCTACTGCTTTCGATCTCCTTCATGAGGTTCGCCGCAGATTTCTCCCCCATGCGTTCCAGACTTGACAGTTGTTCGTGGGTCAAGCGGTAAAGGTCGGCGACGTCGTTTACCAGCTTTTTATCCACCAACTGGTCCACCAGGGCATCGCCCAGTCCATCAATGTTCATGGCGCGGCGGCCGGCGAAATGCAAGAGCGATTCCTTCAGCTTCGCGGGACAGGCCGCATTGACGCACCGGTAGGCCACCTCACCCTCGGCATGGTGGATCTCCGAGCCGCAGACGGGGCACTTCCGGGGCATCCGGAACTCCCGTCCCTCGGGAGCCTGTCTGATCACTTTCACGACCTGGGGGATGACTTCTCCCGCCCGTTGGATCAGTACGGTATCGTTGATCTTCACGCCCAGGCGCACAATCTCGTCCAGGTTATGAAGCGTGGCGTGGCTCACGGTGACGCCTCCCACATCCACGGGTTCAAGATCCGCCACTGGAGTCAGCGTCCCGGTCCGCCCAACCTGGGCGCGAATATCTAGAACCCTGGTGGTGGCCTGGCGCGCGGGATATTTGAAGGCGACCGCCCATCGAGGCGACTTCGCTGTCGATCCAAGCTCCTGCCACAATCGTGTGTTGTTCACTTTAATCACGATCCCGTCAATCTCGTAATCCAGGCTATTCCGTTTCGATTCCCATGCCTCGACATAACCGAGTACCTCGTCAATGGACTTGCACAGTTGCCAGTGGGAATTCACCTTGAAACCCATCTCTCGAAGCGTCGCAAGCGTGCGGGCATGCTCCGGAAGTGGTTCCATCCCATTCACATGGAGATAATAGAGAAAGATATCGAGCTGGCGTTCCGCCACGATGTGCGAATCAAGTTGTCGCATGGTCCCGGCGGCGGAGTTGCGCGGGTTCGCAAACCTCGGCTCGCCCGCCGCTTCGCGCTGGCTATTGACCTTCTCAAATGATTTCCGGCCCATGATCACCTCCCCGCGCACTTCAAACCGTGACGGACTCCCAATCGCTCTCAGTTTTCGGGGATCAATACGTAGCGGCAGCGACCGGATCGTCTTGACGTTCGAGGTGACATCCTCGCCCACAAGGCCGTCGCCGCGCGTGACGCCACGAGTCAGGACCCCGTGTTCGTAAGTCAGCGACATGGAGAGACCGTCCAGTTTTAATTCACCAACATAGTCGATTCTCTCTCGACCGGACAGCTCGCGCACGCGTCGATCAAAATCCTTGAGCTCGTCCACGGAATAAGTGTTGTCAAGGCTGATCATTGGGGTCGCGTGGCGCACCTTGAGAAACTCTTCCGCAGGCTGCCCGCCCACCCGTTGCGTCGGGGAATCTGGTGTCACCAGCCCGGGATGTTCTGTCTCAAGCTCAAGCAGCCGGTGCATGAGCTTGTCAAACTCCCGGTCTGATATTTCCGGATCATCGAGGACGTGATAGCGATACTCGTGATGGCGGATCAGGTTTCGCAGGTCTTCAATCTTCTTCTTGACGTCGGCCTTCGGGGGCATGAGTTCCTCGCGGTGGTCAGGGGAAGGATTCTAACGAAACTGTAGAGCGGACTCAAGAAGCAATCGCGGAGGCTTAACCATGACCCTGATGCACACCCTTCTTCGTCAACGTTTCAAGAGCAGAGAATCGGTTGAGGTTTTCAAACAACTTTTTGACAAGGAATTCCCACTTCGTTATCATGGGCGGTCTTTTGAGTTCAGTGCGTCGACGCGCTCACAGATCCCCGCCCGGCCAAAAGACTCTTCATACAAATTCCAGCGAAGATGCCCACTTCATGCATTCGATATTGGCGAAGATCACGGCATTTCTGAAATCGGTTGCCATGACTCTTGGCGGCCCGGGCCTGTTGATCATCGCCTTTTTTGACTCCTCGTTTCTTTCCTTCCCCGAAGTCAACGACCTCATCATTATGACCAACTCCTACCACAACCCGGAACGGATGCTGTATTTGGCCACGATGACGGTGATCGGTTCAGTTATGGGCTGTACCGCATTGTACTGGGTCGGAAGACGGGGAGGCCATGCTCTACTCAAAAGAAAATTCGATCCGAAGAAAGTGGAACGCGCGCGGCGATGGTTTGATCGCTATGGCATACTGGCAGTGATTATCCCGTCCATCCTTCCCCCGCCAACGCCCTTCAAAGTTTTTGTCCTCTCGGCGGGTGTGTTTGAAATCAAGTTGGGCAAGTTCGTCACGGCCGTTTTGATTGGGCGGAGTTTTAGGTACTATCTCGAAGGGTACCTTGCCATTAAGTTGGGGGAGCAAGGGACACACTGGATGAGAGAACATTATCCCTGGATAGCCTTATCGATGGTATTAACCATCCTGGGCATCTTCATGATTTACTATTTGCTGCGCAAGAAGGATGAAGAAGAACCAAAATAACCGGCGCGAGCGGTGTGTTCCCGCCGCGCGGCGCCGTGCGAGATCTCTCTTGCGGAGTGGGCCTGAACTTCGAAGGAGAGCTGGCAGTGCTCCCGCCCTCCGGCCCGCCCGGCAGCTCTTCCTGCCCTGAATTTCGAACCTCCGAGTTAGCGGTCCTGAGTCCACAACCCCAGCATCAATAATCCCAAGACCACATTCATGCCGAAGAAGGTGACGGAGCGGCGATGCAGGCGGTCAAACTCAGCCCGCATGGGATCCTCCGTGACCGGCTTTTCAACGGCATCCAATTGCGTACGCAAGAGATGCATACGCCGGTCAATTCCAAACCACGAGTAAAGAGCGATGGCGAGGGCCATGATGGCGGTGACAACCAGAAGCTGCCGGCGAATGCTTTTAACTTGCCTGGGGAGAATCGAGACGAGGAGAGCAAGAAGAATGAAAATAGCGAGAAGGATGCAGGAGAGATAATTCAATTTGTAAAGGGTGACACCCACGAGGGTCCCCGCCAACTGCCGTGTGGGCATGACTTCGAACGCCGACGGGGCAACAATCGATCCGAAGAAAATCATCCCTCCCAACCACAGGACGAGAACGAGCGCTTGAAGGAATCGAATGAGGTTGCTCATCGGAGTGCTTGCGGAGTGCTAGGATGAAGGCGAATGTGTCCCAGGCGCCTGGAGACTCCCTTCGGCCTTAATCGCTTCAGTGACCAGCACCTCAGCTAACGGAAGGGTCGCCTCGTTCAATGCGTCCAGCGCCGCTTTCAGTTCATGCCAGTCACCACCTTCCAGCGCCTTTCGGGTCCGTTCAACCAGTCCGACAATTCTCTCTCGAGTTGCCTCGTTGAGTTTCTCGCCATACTGAGACATTGTCTTTTGGGTTGCAGCCACGACCTTTTCCGCTTCCTGTTTGTGATCCACCCACATGCGACGATCCATATCCTCGAACGCATGTTCGACCGATTCATCAACCTGCCGGGAGATCTCTTCCTCCGTCAGGCCATAGGCCGGTTTGACTTCGATGTGTTCCTCTTTCCCGGTCGAAAGATCCTTAGCGGTCACATTCAATATGCCATTCACATCAATCACGAATGTCACTTCAATCCGGGGCACTCCGCCGGGCTGGGGTATGATGCCGCTCAAGGCAAAACGCGCCAGCGTCCGATTATCGGACGCCATCTCGCGCTCGCCCTGCAGGATGTGCACATCGATGGCGGTTTGACTGTCGACGGCCGTTGTGAACACTTCCTTGGCCGTCGCGGGTATGGGTGAATTTCGGAAAATCAGCTTACTCATGGCTCCGCCATACGTCTCGATCCCCAACGAAAGGGGGTTTACATCCAGGAGCAAAACATCCGAGATGTCGCCGGAGAGCACGGCTCCCTGGATGGCCGCACCAATCGCTACCACCTCGTCGGGGTTGACGCTCGTGTTGGGCTCCTTTTCAAAAACGCTTTTGACCAGTTGTCGAACTAGAGGCATGCGAGTGCTCCCCCCTACGAGAATGACCTCATCGATCTGGTCCGGAGCAAGTCCTGCGTCGTCCATGGCTCGGCGGCACGGATTAACCGTCCGCTCAACGATCCCGCGACTGAGGGCTTCCAGCTGGGTGCGAGGCAGCGCCCGACTGAAACTAAAAACCTTCCCGTCGCGCGAATCGAGGAGCGGAAGACTCAGGTCAACCGCTTCACTCACTGAAAGCTCACATTTCGCTTTCTCAACTTCCTGCCGTACTCTCTCGTAAACCTCAGGGGTCCTTTTGAGTGTGAAACCGTTCTCATTTTCAAATTCGGTATAAACCCACTCCACCAGACTCTTGTCGATGTCGTCCCCTCCGAGGTGGGTATCCCCATTGGTGGCGAGGACGTGGAAAATCCCCATCGAAAGTTCAAGGATGGATATGTCGAAGGTCCCTCCGCCCAAATCGAACACTGCAATCTTCGACACCTGCCTCTTGTCCAATCCATAGGCAAGCGCCGCCGCGGTCGGTTCATTGATGATGCGTACCACATCCAACCCCGCCAAACCGCCCGCATCCTTGGTCGCTTGACGCTGGCTGTCATTGAAATAAGCCGGCACGGTAACAATGGCTTTCTGGACTTCAGCCCCGAGGTAGTGGCTAGCCCGATCCTTCAAGGTCCGCAGAATCATCGCTGAGACCTCAGGCGGCGTGAGAATACGTCCCCCAGCCTTGACCTTCACCATCTCTTCCGGCTTGCCAATGACCTCATAAGGCAGCGATCTTTCTTCCTTGGTGACTTCTGCATGGCGTCGACCCATGAAGCGCTTGATCGAGTAGATTGTATTTCTGGGATTCATGAGGAGCTGGTTCCGGGCAGGTATTCCCACCAGCTGGGACTTCCTTTCAACGATGGCAACGATGGAGGGGCACAGCTTCTGCCCTTCGTCATCAGGGATCACCGTGACTTTCCCCCCCTCCATGACCGCGACAACAGAATTGGTGGTTCCCAGATCAATACCGATAATTTTGGCCATCATGTAACCTTTACTCGTAAAGGATATCCTTAATTCTTCGAATCAATGAATCCACATAGGAGATCTCGTCCATCTTCACCGCCAGGCTGGAAACAATCTGGCGCCGCTTTGCTCTTGTGAGCACATCAAGGACTTCGAAATTGTGGGTGCTGTCGCAGAGGGCATCCCATTCCTCTTCTTTGGAGCGCAATGTTTGTTCAAATGCCTCGCGTCGAACGGTCAGATCCTGGAGATGCCCCTGCAGCCGGGTGAGCAGATCGGCCAATTGATTCCCGTTGCCCGGGTTGGGGACACTTCTTTCCTGCTGCTTGGCCTGCCTTGCCCGACGCACCCCCGTCATGAGCTCGTTTATTTCCTCCACCAACTCAAACAATTCGACGGGGACATGGCCGGAGTTCTCTTCTCGTTCCCCCAGTTCCTGGCGGATAAGATATTGGATTCGCCGGGTGCGATCGCGGAGGGTATTGAAGCTGTTATTAATCATGACGGCCTTCCGCAGCGCAATCTCACGCGTCCGCTCATCAGTCAATTTTGCCGCCCGATCCGGGTGAAAAGCCCGGTTCAGATCGAAGAACCTTTCCTTCAAGGCCGCTTCATCCACGTTAATCTTCTGTGGGAGCCCCAGGACTGAGAAATAATCTTCGTTTTCGGGCGTCGGCAATATGGTCCCGCACTGGCTACACCAATGCCCGGACTCCCGCGAGTCACAGCTGATACAGACGACTCTCATATTCCCCTTCCACAAACTTCTTTAAGGATCCAGTCCATGCCCGATCAAGCTGAAATGGTCTGCAACGAGGGATCATCCGATGGAATCCGACCAGGCCTGAACAATATTTTCCAGCTTCCCTTCCATCGATGTCTTTGGGTTCTTTTCGCCTTCAAACCCTTCCAGATTCACGACCCATTGAAGCAATTCGACAAACCGGATTGTGAACGGGTCTTTAATCTCCGGGTACTTAAGACTGAGTTGCTCTGCGATCTCTTCAATGTCATCCCAATCCATTCTTCCCTGTCCCCCCGTCGAGAATTGATGCTCCATTAAGCACTCCCTGATTCCCCACCTAATGGAATGACTCACCGCAACTGCAACTCCCGTGCGCATTGGGATTCTTAAACTTGAACCCTCCACCCTGCAAGGCATCCACAAAGTCAATTTCTGTCCCTTTCAAGTAGAGAAGACTCTTCAAATCGATATACACCCTCACCCCATTTGACTCGAAGGTCTTGTCTCCCCTCCGCTCCTGAGTTTCCAAGTCGAGGTTGTATTGTAATCCCGAACAGCCCCCTCCAACCACTCTGACCCGAAGGCCTACGTCCGGTTGACCCTTCTTCTGAATTGTTTGGAGGATCTTTTCGGCTGCCGATTGTGTTAAGGTAATCATGACCCGGTGACCTCGTTCTTATGTAATTGTCACATATAAGTTAGCAGACCACTCAACTCTCTAACTTAACGTTTAAGTCAATTATTGTCAAACCAAAAAATGACCGGCGTTGACCTCTATCAGGCCAAATTGTGCGCCACCCATGATTCGAGGGAAATGTCATCAGGCCTGATAGTTTCTTCGATATTATTTCTAATAGTATTATAATTCAATACGTTGGAAACATATCTCGTGAGGTCGCTTTGCATATAAAACATCATAAATGGGACTCTATGCTTGACATGACCATTGGTGCACAAAAAGCCCTTGACACCTCTTAAATTTTACGTTATCGTCAACTTTCAAGAAGGTCCACTCTATGGCTGCAAACCATAATAATCATCTCATGAGGATCGGTAAACTTGCGAGAATGACGGGGATAACGCCGCGAACCCTTAGGTTTTATGAAGAAATCGGATTAATCACTCCGACAGAGCATAGTATTAAGGGAAATCGGCTTTATTCTCAAGAATGCGTCGACAAGGTGGTTACCATCAATAACCTCAAGGAATATGGTCTAAAGCTGTCAGAGATCGAAGAGATATTCCATGCCAAGGACAAAGCCGCCAGCAAGAAGGACGCCGTCGGTAAGATCAAGACGATTTTGACCGAGCAGGAGAAGACTCTTAATTTCAAGATCGCGTTTCTTACCAAGATGAAGGGTGAACTTCATAGCACGCTCCAAGTCTTGGAAGGGTGCCCCACCTGCCGGTTTGAACCCTTGGAAAAGTACTGCCAGGAATGCATTTTTTACGAAGGTGAAATTCCCACCACATTCAAGGCATTAGTTTCTTAAGTAATATTTTGGGGGCCGAGGAAAATTATGGTGAAGCTGCCTATATACATGGACAATAACGCGACAACACCCTTGGATCCACGCGTTCTCAGTGCCATGATGCCGTACCTGACCGAGAGCTTTGGGAATGCAGCCAGTCGGACTCACTCCTTCGGGTGGGTGGCCGAGGCCGGAGTTGAAAAGGGTCGGGAACAGATTGCCCAGTTAGTGAATGCCTCGTCACCCGACGAAATCATCTTCACAAGCGGTGCAACCGAATCTGACAATCTTGCGCTAAAGGGGGTGGCGTGGAGTTATAAGGCCAAGGGCAATCACATCATTACCCAAAAGACGGAACACAAAGCAATCCTGGATTCCTGCAAATATTTACAGAAGGAAGGATTCGAGGTCACCTATCTCGATGTCGACAAGTACGGAGTGGTGGATCCCCAAGCGGTCCGTGCGGCCCTTACCGATAAGACGATTCTGATTTCGATCATGTATGCCAACAGCGAGATCGGCACAATTCAACCCATCTCTGAAATCGGCGAAATTGCGAGAGAAAAAGGCATTTTGTTCCATTGTGATGCGGTTCAGGCAGCCGGCAAGATCCCCATTGACATGCAATCGAACAACGTCGATCTGATGTCTATCTCGGGGCACAAGCTCTATGGGCCCAAAGGCGTTGGCGCACTGTTCGTACGAAAGAAAAAGCCCTTCATCAAGCTCACTCCCCTCATCCATGGAGGCGGCCACGAGAAGGGAAAGCGTTCCGGTACCCTGAACGTACCGGGGATCGTCGGTTTTGGCGAGGCATGCGATATCGCGCTCCGGGAGTTGCCGGAGGAGATGAAGCGTCTTGCCCAGCTGCGGAATAGATTGCGAGACGGATTGCTGGCAAAATTGGACTACGTCCACCCCAATGGACACCCCGAAAGGCGGATTCCCGGCAGTTTGAACTTGAGCTTCGAGTTTGTGGAGGGAGAGTCCCTCTTGATGGGACTTAAGGATGTGGCGGTTTCGTCAGGTTCCGCTTGTACTTCGGCCAGCCTCGAACCTTCTTATGTTCTGACCGCAATCGGCGTTGGCCCTGAATTGGCCCACACCTCCATTCGGTTTTGCGTCGGCCGCTTCAACACCGAGGAGGAAGTGGATTTTGTCATCGAGGCGGTGGTCAAGCATGTGACTCGTCTGAGGGAGTTGTCGCCGCTGTATGAAATGGTGCTGGAAGGAATCGACCTGAACTCCATCAAATGGTCTGCCAGTTGATGGGGTTCAATTGGGAATGCGGCGATCGCAAACTGTTGATTCTTGGGGATTGGTTCTCAGACGCAGTTGAGCTCAGGGCTTGGTGAATAAACTCGATGAATAATTCGGGGAATTTCGCTAAAATAATCAATTAGGAGAAGGAGCCACTATGTACGATCCGAAGGTGATTGATCATTACAATAACCCGCGCAACGTTGGGAGCTTTTCAAAAGATGACGAGAGGGTGGGGACCGGCATTGTGGGCGCGCCTGCCTGCGGGGATGTAATGAAACTTCAACTCAAGATAAATGACCAAGGCGTGATTGAAGATGCCAAGTTCAAGACGTTCGGGTGCGGCAGTGCGATCGCCAGCTCCAGTCTCGCCACCGAGATGGTCAAGGGAAAGACCATTGACGAGGCCTATGCCATCAGGAACACTCAGATCGTCAATGAACTGAAATTGCCGCCGGTAAAAATCCATTGCTCGGTTTTGGCGGAGGATGCCATCAAAGCAGCCATTCAGGATTTCCGTAAGAAGCACGGCAATAACATGAAGACCGTTGAGGAATCAGTCCGAACGACCGCGTAATCCCGTCGATTATTTGAAGGTTCCGGGGCGCAAGCATTTGATTGGTGGTTGTGAAAGGTCTTTCGTTTGGTCACCCGCGAGCAAGTGGAGAGCGTCCTCGAGAAGATTCGCCCAGCCATTCAGATGCACGGCGGAGACTTGGAATTGCTGGAGGTTGCTGATAACTGTGCGAGGATTCGTTTACTCGGTCACTGCATCGGGTGCCCCAGTTCGATGTTGACGTTGCAGTTCGGCATCGAGGAAACTCTAAGAGAGGAAATTCCCGAGTTTGATCACCTCATTCCGGTCTCGCCGTTTGAATAGCGGGGCGGGAAGATACTCCGTACATCATGCCCGAGTGGGAACTCGGGCATTTTTTTAGCATAGGACTTCATCCATTGGGTGTGCTATCTTTGGTTTATACAGCTATCACCCACAAAGGCAAAACTTCATGTCTGAATCTACGTTGACTCGTCCAGTAAAGGCCCTGCAGGAAGCTTCGCTTGATGAATTAATCCGGGAGGTTCTGATTCGAATTGGAGAAGATCCTGGGCGGGAAGGGCTCGTCGAAACACCCAGGCGTCTGGCCAAAGCTCTAAATTATTTGACTCGAGGCTATCAGTTGGATCCCAATCGGGTCTTGAACAACGCTCTTTATTCGGTCCAATACGATGAAATGGTGATCGTACGGGATATCGATCTTTTCAGCTTATGTGAGCATCACATGCTCCCCTTCTTTGGCAAATGCCACGTGGCCTACATCCCCAATGAAAAGGTCATCGGCCTCAGCAAAATTGCGCGGCTGGTGGATATGTTCGCCCGCAGACTCCAAATTCAAGAAAGACTGACCTGCCAGGTCGCGGAAACCATCAACCAAGCCATCAATCCGGTCGGAGTGGGTGTCGTGATTGAGGCCCAGCATCTTTGCATGATTATGCGTGGAGTCGAGAAGCAAAACTCCGTGGCCACGACCAGTTCCATGCTAGGAGCATTTAGGCAAGAGGGGCAAACCCGGCTTGAGTTTTTGGAGCTCCTTCGCGGCTCAAAGACAACAAGAATCTAAGGTTCTCCTCGACTGTTCCTCCTTACTGTCAATCACGCCTGTCGAATCACTTAACTTACGGGAATTTTTCCCTTCCCTCGCCACATTGCGCGATTGTGTCATCCCACCCTTCAAACAACCCATTCCTTTTCATGCGGTTAATAGAAACTGCGTTTTGGCACCGGAGATGCTCTATTCAATGGTGTTCCACTTAGGCTGAGAAAGGGGGTCAAGGATGCTGAAACGCGTATCCGTCCTTCTCGCTTTGATAGCTTTGATTGGCAGTTCCGGGTATCTGATTTCATCCAAATGGCAAGGAAACAGTGCTAGTGCCAGTTCCCGGACTGAGAACATTAGAGGGGAGCACCCCGATGAAAAGACATCTTCTGTCATTATTCCAGAGGGTACTCAGATCGAAGTGCGATTGTTGACCACACTCACGACTAAGAGCAACCAGGTTGGAGACCAGTTTGCCGCCTCTATTGAACACCCCATCCAAGTGGATGGAATTGAGATCGTGCCTCGGGATTCGACAGCTTTCGGCGTGGTGACATCAGTCAAGGAGTCGGGAAGATTGAAGGGGCGTTCCTATATTTCATTACGGCTCGAGACCATAGAATTGAAGAGTGGAAGAAAGTTGCAACTCGCAACTAATTCCGTCAGCCGTCTGGGAAAGTCCAACCATAACCGAAATTTGGCCTTGCTGGGAGGTGGTACTGGGATAGGCGCAGGAATTGGGGCGATTGCAGGCGGAGCGAAAGGCCTGGCCATTGGAGGTCCTGTTGGATTAGGAGCAGGTCTTGGGACCAAGGCTTTAATCCGTGGACATGAGGTGACCATCCCTTCGGAAACGTTGTTGCGATTCACCTTGAAGGAGCCATCCAGTGTCAAGGCGTCGTGAGAAACCATGCGAGATTAAGTTGCTTGCTTTTTTGAGAGACGAGTTCTTTTGAACCTGACAGGGGCTGCATTAGCTTCGCAACCAGTTGAGGGGGCCGCCTCCTTAGCCCCTGGAGATCACATGGCGGAATTCATTAGGCTTGATGAAATAGCTAATCAAACGAAAGCACCTTTAAGGAGGAGCAAACATGGTAAGCACCAAGACATTCAAAACAATTCTATTGCTGGCTGCAGTCACTTCGGTACTGTTGCTCGCAAGCGGATGCGCGACAAAAAAATATGTAAGGCAGCAGATCGATCCCTTGACGGGGAAGGTTACGGAACTCAGCGATCTAGCCCGAAAGAACTCTAATGACATCAAAGATGTCGACTCCCGGGCACAACAGGGGATCCAAACGGCCAGCGGCAAAGCAGATGCTGCCGATGAAAAGGCCATGACCGCTGATAAGAAAGCTGAAACCGCACAGTCAATGGCGAACGACTTGAAAGGCCAGTTGACGGGCGTTGAAACCAAGCTTGGGAATATCGACAACTACAAGCAGACGGAAACGGTTACTCTCAACTTTCCATTTAACCAGTTCAAGTTGAAAGAGAAGGAGACCACGTCTTTGGATGAGCTCGCGTCCAAGATCAAAGACCGCAATGCTTACATTGTCCAGATTGAGGGTTACACGGACTCTGTGGGCAACAAGGACTATAACTACGACCTGAGCCAAAAGCGTGCCGAGTCTGTCGTCCGCTATCTCGCGGAGAAATACGACATCCCACTGTATCGATTGTTCATTGTGGGGCTGGGTGCGAGCAAGCCGGTTGAACCCAACACGTCACGCTCCGGGCGTGCAGAGAATCGCCGCGTTGAAGTTCACCTCCTTGAGAACCCGGAGATTATGAGCGCAAAGAAGTAGTTCATGCAGGTGTTGGAAACGGAGGGCGGGGTGACAAGGTTGTTATCTCTATTCATATCGTCCTTTCACTCCCCC
>JBAVHJ010000214.1:0-22565 GCA_049685715.1 Terriglobia bacterium
CGCCGGCACCGGCCATCTGCTGAATGCGGTCCAGCAACGCCGGATCCGCATTCCGCATGAACTCGCGCACCCGGTCCATACGGTCCGCATCCCCCATCTCTCCCGGTCCGTTTTGCGTAAGCTGGAAGGCTCCGGTATTTACGGAACCGTTGATCAGAAAGTTTTCCGCTACGTTTTGTCCCCCGGAGTCCGGAGCCAGACCCATTCCCCCTGCTTCACCTCCCGATGCCGCAGGGGCCGATTGGGTCACATCGGCAACATCCGGATTGGTTAGCAAAGTCAGATTCTGAAAGTTTGGAGGAAGCTGCCGTCGATTTCCAGACGGCGCGCCGAGGGCTTGTCCCGCCCGCGGGGCCGGAGGTCCGGGGCGAGGCGTAGCAGGATTTTTGCCGGAGTCGGGCCGTTCTGCCCCCGGCGTTACGGCGCCTGCGGGGGCCTGTGGCGCAGGTGACCCTTCAGCCTTCGGCTTCAGTTGAATGTGGCCCAGCACAAGGTCAACATGCACTTCTTGAAGGCTGACCACATTGATTCCATCCTGGGCTGCCTTCGGGAGTGAGATGATCTCCGCGTCCACTTGGTAAGTTCCACCCGGCAAGTTCTCAAATACGAACTGACCATCATCGTTGGAATAGGCTTCAAACTTCTTCCCGGTTTCGAGTTGCGTTGCGGTCACCGTGACACCGGGAACCAGCGTCCCCTTGGCATCCTTGACCGCTCCGGAAAGCTTGCCGGGAGGGCTTTGAGCGGTCAGAGAGGACAGTGCAAAGAAGATCAGCATTGCGGAGAGTACAATCGAGTGCTTTATAGATATTTTCATGCCCACTGTTCCGTAGGAAAGTTGCCAGTTCTCAGTTCTCAGTCGTCAGTTTTCCTCGATCAACATGGTTGCGGGTCTCATGTTCGATTTGCGGGCCATGATTAAGGATATGTCTTCGATAGACCTGAGGAACTGCAATTCATGGCCTCATTGCTCGCTCTTGCTGACCGCTGAGAGCTGACTGCTGAAAGCTCAAACTGACAATTGAGAACTGGCAACTGACAACTGTTCACTGACGGCTGATATCTGATTGCTGAAAGCTGACAGCTGTTCTCTGACAGCTGCTCTCCAAATAACAAATCGAGCGGGAAGAGTGAATCGAAGAAATCGTGCTTTCCTCGAGCTCCTGCCCAGCTCGATTCAATTTCAAACTCCGCACGTCAAGACGCACTTTGGACGCGCTGCGTTACGAGAGTATTGATCTTTTAGACCCGGAGTGCCACTTCCTAAGACGGCCGTGGTCTACCCCCACTCATCACACGGTCCGCGGTGAATTTTCCGTCCTTACGTTCTCCGTTGGCGCGAATCCGGTCTCCCACTTTGAAGTCTGAAAACTTGGCTTCGTTCCCATCCTTCATATAAGAGGTCTTGTCGGTGCAATAAATGGTGTCCTTGGTCGTCTCGCCGGATTGGCGGTTGACCCGTTCCACCTCAAAAGTCATGGCTTTGGCATCAATGTTCTTGATCTCTCCGCCCGCCATCTTATTGGGATCAAACTGCATGCCGGGTCCACGTCCCTGCTGAGCATAGACAGAAACGGAACACAACATCAGTCCCAAAGCGCAGACCATCAGTCCTCTGAACCACATTGTCTTCATTATGATTCCCTCCTAGGGAAGAGTTAATGTCATTGGTAAGGCTAGGGACGTTGGAACTCCGTTGAGGGTTACACGCGGGCGGAGATAGTTCGAGGGTCGTCGGGCGACGAGTCTCGTCGCCCAACATATCCAAGCGGGTGAATCAATAAGAACGAGATGCTATCCGGCAGGTTTCAAATACTGATGTAGAGGAAGACTGCGGCCATCTTCCGAAAGTGCATGGGCGGGCCGGGACGCCCGCGCTCCATGAGCTTACTTTCTTCTCGCTTCCATGCGCTGGCGTCTCTCCTCATCCATCTGTTTCAGGATGTCCTCGAATTTGACCTTCTGTTCGTCGGTGAGCATGGCGCGGATCTTGGTACGCCCTTCCTGGCGGATGGCATCCGCCTGGGGCTTGAAACTCTTATGCAATTCGCTGAATCTCTGTTCGTTCTCCGCAAAAATCGAGTTGAGGCGCTGAGTTTGTTCAGCAGTCAGATTGAGTTCACGGGTGAACTTCTCGACGACCTCGCCGCGCCGACTGGTGCCGGGCGTGGGGCGGGTGGATGAGGCCAAGGCGCCCTTTTCCTCGAGGAGGCGATAACCCAGGCTGCCTGTGATGGCTCCCAGCAGAAAGATCAAAACCAGCAATCCGACAATTTTCACTCGGGGTTCAGCCATGGGATCTACCTCGGGATGTTACGGGTTGGGTGTCTTTTTTTGAGGTGCCTGAGAAGGCGGCAGGGAATTCTGCTGCCGGTCCCGCACCATCAGGTTCTTGAGCAGTTGGTCCCGATTCGTGCTGACATCTCCGATGAGCACGTCGCGGAAGGCATCAGGTGCTCCGGGTGCTTCCATGTAATTGTCAATGGCCATCTGGTTCTCGCCCGCCTTGGGTCCGCTGATGGCGTCGACCGCCACCAGGAGAGCGATTATCAGGGCCACCCCGGCGACAAAGCGCAGGGCGAGGTCTCGGACGACCAACCAGGAAAACGGTTTGGAGCGCTCCATTTCGATGGACTGCCAGAGCCGGGAGTAGAACTGGGGCGATGCGTTCCACGGCTCAGGGGGAAAGGCGGCGTGGGACACGGCCCGCCCGAACACAGCATCCTCCACCAGGGTGCGACAATCCGCACACTTTTCGCAGTGGGCTTGGAACTCCTCGAGCCGATCTGAGTCCAATCGCTCTTCGAGGAAATCTTCCAGGTTGAGTTTGCAAATTTGACAAATCATGATCGACTATCTCCTGAAGCGGCTCTCTTCAACGGCGCTGCCCTCTCTTGGGACCTCTGATAAATAGCGCGCAGTTTGTGCCGCGCCCGCATCAGCCGGATCTTCACATTGCTTTCCGAGATCTTAAACACCCGGCTCAATTCGTGGACCGATGCTCCATCCACTTCTTTCAAAATCAACAGCGCGCGGTCGCTCTCGTTCAATTCCTTCAACAACCGCGACGCCGCTTGTCGTGAAATCACGCCCTTTTCCGCGTCAGGGACATGTCCGGGCCGCTTCGGTTGAAGCGTGATGTTGGCTTCTTCAGCGCTCATCGCGTCCAGTTCGATCGCTCCCTTATGTCGCTTCTTCTGACGCAGGTAATCGAAACATTGGTTGACCGCAATGCGCTCGACCCAGACGGCAAAGGCGCCCTGAAAATGATAAGAGCGAATCGAAAAGTAGATCTTCGAAAAAACGTTCTGGGCCACGTCTTCCACGTCGTCACGATTCCAGATCAAGTGATACACAATCGAGAAGACCTTCGATTGGTACCGCCGGAACAATTCGTTGAAGGCGAGCTCGCTGCCCAGCTGGCAACGCTTGATAAGGTCGCGCTCTTCCGGTTCCATGCCGCGTGTACAGTACCAAGTTTTAAAATGAAAAAGAAGCCCTTCGTGTCAAAGAACGTCATTCAACCTCAACGGACGTTGATTAAGGGAAGACGGTTACACGAGGATCTTCCCTCGGACTGCAAAGGGGGAATGGGTATGTTCGAACTGGATTTCAACCTTGAAGGCATTTACGAGAAACCGGAAAAACACTGGATTCAAGTTCCGGACAGTGGCCCGGAGGCACGATAGATGTTTCCTCGGATCTTGTCCCCGAAATGCCGGCAGATTGCAGTTTCACGGCAGGGCGCGGGCTTCATGGGACCGCCACCTTTCTCAGAAACTATCGCTTGATGGGACAAAGACTGGGATCTGCCCTCTTGAGTCCTGAGTCACGGCAACAAAAAAGGGAATCCGCCTAAACGGATTCCCTTTGAGAGGTACAGAGTGAAATGAAGCTAGAACGCGTACTTCAACCAGAAGCGAATCTGCCGGCCTCCGAACCGGGTCACATCGGCATTCCCAAAGTCAGGATCCTGCAAATTGAGTGACAGGTTGCCCTGATTAGGGTGATTGAACACATTGAAGAGCTCGGTGCGGAATTCAATGTGCTGGCCTTCCATCCGCTTCGACGGCATCTTGAACTGGCGTGCAATCGAGAAATTCCAGTCCTGGCGCCCGGGTGAGATCACCGTGTTCCGGCCGACATTACCCACTCCCGCCCCCTGGATAAGCCAGTGCACGGAGTTGGCGGACACCGGGATCAGGTCGCCGGTCGAGTTCACGGTAGGGCCATCGTAGAATACGCCGGGGATCCCACCCACCTGTGCTCCATCGTAGGCGAACGACGTGAACGGGGCGCTGGGATTACCGAGGTTGGGGCGATCACTCCCTCCGTTCAAATCGCCATTGATATCGAACCCCGGGGTGACGGTGTTCGGGGCGCCTGCCTGAAAGGTTGTGGTCCCTGAGATCTGCCAATCGCGGAACGCAAAGCTGGCCGCCGAGGCCGCAAAGTTGCCGTTCCGCTTCAGGCTGGGCAGATCGTACACGTAGGAAAGAACCAGGCGTTGGCGACGATCGAAGGCGGAGAGCCCGCGGTCAGCGCTGCGGTTAAACGAGTCCTGTGGAAATGAACTCAGACCCGTGGTCGCGAACACTTCCGAGCCATCGTCTATCAGCCGCGACCAGGTGTAAGCTCCCCGCAACAGGAGACCCTTGCTGAAGCGGCGATCCACCTTGAGGTTGAAGGCATGGTAAATCGAGTCGCCGGCATTGGTGCGTACCTGGATGGAGCCGCGGTCGGGATTGATGCGCGCGAAATCAATCCCGGGATTAAGCTGGTCATTGACGAAAAGCCGCTCTCCCCGTGTCCCGACGTAAGCAGCCGTCACGATGAAGTTCCCCCGCAACTCGCGCTGGATGTCAAAGTTCCACTGGTGCGTCAGCGGGTTGACGAGGTTGGAGACCACCGCACTTTGCGTTGAGAACGGATCCAGTGACGGCGCGATTGAGGGGATCAATCCCGACGCATTGGGCAGGCCTCTCCCCGTCGTCCCGGTGATCGTGCCACCCAGAACATTGGGAACTGAAGATCCCGCATTGACAAGAATGTTTCCAAACAGGCCGTCATAGAAGATCCCGTATCCTGCCCGGATGACCGTCTTATCCTCGCCAAACAACCCCTTCCATACATGCGGCGTGTAAGCCAAGCTGACACGGGGCCCCCAGTTGTTGGTGTCTTTTTGTTGCTTGACCACCGCCGTTAAGGGGCCGGTCTGTCCAGCGGTGCCGGTGATCGTTGGAAAGCTGAGAACGTTCAGCGGAGTTCCCCAGTACTCGTAACGGATGCCGTAATTGAACGTGAAATTCGGTTTTACGCGCCACGAGTCCTGAACGTAATAAGCCTGAAGCGTCTGGTTGGGAAAGACCGTCGGACTCCCAAAGTTGATGGAAGCTCCTCCGGATTGGCCGGTAAAGTTATCCACGAAGTTCCCCAGAGCAGTGAATCCTCCGCCCGCACTGAACGCCAGAGTTCCACGCGAGTTGAACGGAACATCCTCCCTCTGCAGCAGGCGGCTGATGTCGAATCCGGCCTTAAGGGTGTGATTGCCTATGGTATACGTGTAGGCATCCTGGTATTGCCAGGAGTTCTTGACCCTTCCTTGCGGAAACCCCGTGGTGAATCCGAACTGATCGCCGCTCACCAGAAGTCCTGAGATGGTCGCAGCGGGAAGCTGCGCCAGGGGATTCGAGAGAGTCGATGCGGTCGGACCGAAGGCGAAGTTGATTCGGCCGTAGGAGAAGCGAAACTCGTTGACCGCGCGCATCGACACCGTGTGCGTCCAGGTGATCCCCATGTTCTGCGAGCGTCCTCCCTGTTCGGTGTCAAAGGGTGACAACGTCCCGGGGTTGGCAAAGGTGTCCGGGGCGAAAACACTGTCGCTGAACAGATAGCGGAACGAGAAGGAGTCCGCCTGGCGCGGCAGCCAGTCGAGGCGCGTATCCCACTGGGTGTTGTTACTGAACTGAGCCAGGCCGGAACGCTGCACCAGTCCGGTTTCTACGCCTGTTCGGCCGCTGCCCAGCGCGATCGTCGACAGTCCGTTTGAAGTGCCGCGCAGCCCTCCCAGCGCGTTGATTAAGAAATCCACATTGGGATTGGGGCCCAACGACTGCAGCGTCGCGATGCCCGCCGCCGTCGGAACCCGAAGGGTGATATCGTTCGCCGTGCTACGGAAGCGATCCCATTGCGAGGTCCCGAAAAAAAACAGCTTGTCTTTGACTACCGGCCCTCCGACGGAGAACCCGAAGGTGTTTTCAATGCTCACGGGATTTTGTGTCACCCCCACGAGCTTCTGGTCTGCCGGGATGGCCTGGAGCGCCGAACTCTGAATCAGATCCCAGGCCGAACCATGAAATTGATTCGTCCCGCCCTTGTAGATCACGTTCGTGACGGATCCTCCCCCGCGCCCGAATTCAGAGCCATAGGAGTTTGTCAGGATCGACACTTCACCGATGGCTTCCAGGTTGATGGGCTGGAGCGCCTGTCCCCCGATCGATTGGTCGTTGTTGTCCTGACCATCAATCAGGAAGTTGTTGGCGCGCGGACGTGTGCCGTTGACCGAAAATCCGACGCCGTTCGTGAAGTCTTCACGGCTCGACGGAGCGACGACGCCGGGCTCGGTCAAGACCAGGCTGATCGGGTTCAGATTAAGAATGGGGAGTGAAGTGATCTCCTTGGAGCCGATATTGTGACTGAGGTCGCCGGTGGTGGTTTGAAGCTCGGCCCCCACGGAGGCTTCCACATTGACGGAAGAAGTGACTCCGTTGATTTCCACCTTCCCGTTCGCCGTAGTGATGAGTGAAGCTCTGACTTCGAGATTCTCAATCTTAAGGGGCGCAAAACCATTTGCCGTGACGGCAACGGAATAAACCCCGGGATTGAGCGCATCGAACCGATACGCTCCGGCCGTATCTGTGGTGGTGGTGCGCGTCTCACCTCCCAGAGTCGCTGCCACCGTGACTGTGGCTCCTGGAACGGAGGCTCCTGTTGCATCGGTGATGGTTCCGGCGATAGTCCCCTTGCTGGTTTGTGCGTAGGACAGGGCACCGACCAACATAAGGATCGCGGCAAAAAGTACCATCCCTTTCTTCCAGTTCAATTGGACATTCATTTTTATTCTCCTTTTTGAATAGGACGAGAAGGGGGTCAACCCTCCCCGTCCTCAACTACAAGCATTTGCCACCGACCTGAGGATTTCGATCGGGGCAAGAGTTAAAAACACAGAACCCCATTCGTTGAAGTGGAATTCTGCTTTAGTTGAATCTGCCTGGGTATCTCGCACTTGAATCTCCACCATTCGAAATCAAACTGCAAAAAGTTGTCATGAGGTAGGCTATTGATTCTCATTGTTGAGCAGGAGGTGGGCTGTTTTTTTGAAAGTGGGGGGACATTGCCGGGAGATGAAATCATTCCATTTTTCATAGGGGTCCGCTCTTGATTTTCATAGAGACAATTTATTACAGCAAGGAATTCACGTTGGAATTTGGAGTCTTCATAGATCCAGGCATGAGCAAGACCGCGGAGTGTGCAGTCAGTAGTTTCCCTGCTGAGCCTTAAGATTGAGCAAGTCATGGTGGGATCGAGTCTGTGGGGTGCTGGAAGTTAGGGACAGACACCTTTTCTTAAACAACTTCGCAGGAATGAAACCAAAGCCGGTGTCTGTCCCTTTTGTTTCGAGGCTGCAGGATGCGGGATAAATTTTTTCGTGAGGGATAAATTGTCTAGTGAAACGGACCCCGTGGAGAGGAAGTGATTCGCCTGGTTGAGGGAGCTGTGAACGGTGGAGGCCCAAGGGTGACCGCTCAGGTCCCTTGCCTGGTCTTCGGACGCGGTCCGCACGATCATAAAGACTCGCAGAGTGGCGCGGCCTGGACCTTCAAGGGCGAGTCGAGAGGGCGGTGTGGATGTTTAGCCTTCGGGTGGGAGGAATGTTGGATGCAGGTTTCAGCGCATTGTTCGGGTCAAGGCCGATCCAGAGAAAGGAGGGCATGCTGCAGGAGTTGAATCTTTCCTCCGTCCCGGTCTTCGTCAGACTTGAAAGTAAAAAAAAAGGGAATCCGCCGTGGCGGATTCCCTGAAAGATTAAACGTGTTGTTTCTTCAGAACGAGTACTTCAACCAGAAGCGGATCTGTCGTTGGCCAAATCGTGTGACTTCCGGATTCATGAAATCGGGGTCCTGCAGGTTAAAGGACAGGTTCCCCTGGTTCGGGTGATTGAAAACGTTGAAGAACTCAGTACGGAATTCCAGTTGTTGTCCTTCCAAGCGCTTCATCGGCATCTTGATGCGGCGCAGGATACTGAAGTTCCAATCCTGACGTCCCGGTGAAATCACGGTGTTGCGGCCCACATTTCCAATTCCTGCGCCTTGGATGATCCAATGCACGGAGCTCGCTGACACAGGAACCAGATCGCCGGAGGAGTTCGCAGTGGGACCATCATAGAGAACGCCCGGTGTTCCACCCACCTGGGACCCATCATACGCGAAGGAGGCCAAGGGGGCACTGGGATTACCGAGGTTCGGGCGATCATTTCCACCGTTCAAATCCCCATTGATGTCGAATCCAGGAATGACCGTTAAGGGAGCGCCCGCCTGGAAGGAGGTCGTACCCGAAATCTGCCAATCTCTGAAGACTGCGCTGAGAGCTGACGCCGCAAAATTACCGTTTCGACGCAAGCTGGGTAACTCATAGACGTAAGTAAACACCAAGCGCTGGCGCCGATCGAAAGCCGATAGCCCGCGCTCATTGCTGCGATTGAAGGAATCCTGCGGGAAGGAACTGCCGCCGGTTGTGGTGAAGACCTCGGAGCCGTTGTCGATCAGTTTGGACCAGGTATAGGCAGCACGGATCAGGAGTCCCTTGCTAAAGCGGCGATCCGCCTTGAAGCTGAACCCATGATAAATCGAGTCGCCCGTGTTGTCCCGGACGGTAATTCCTCCGCGCGTCGGGTTGAAGCGAGGGCCAAAATTGCCAATCCCGGGGTTAAACGCGTCATTGACAAACAGCTTTTCTCCCCGGGTTCCCACATAAGCGGCGGTCACCACCAGGTTCCACGGCAGCTCACGCTGGATGTCAAAGTTCCACTGATGGGTGAGCGGATTGAGCAGATTCTCAGTCACGGAATTGACCGTGGCCGTCCGGCTCAGAGTCGGAGTGAGCGTGCCGACCAATCCAAAGGCATTGGCAAGTCCCCGGCCACTGCCCGCGGTGAGCGTTCCACCCGCCGCGTTGGGGGAGGTTCCTGCGGTATTGTCCAGGATGTTGGTAAAAATCCCATCATAGAACATCCCATAACCGGCTCGAATGACGGTCTTATCGTGTCCAAATAAGCCGGGCCACACGTGAGGCGTGTAGGCGAAGCCAATCCGCGGCGCAAAATTGTTGTTGTCTGACTTCTCAAGCACACGGTTCGGAAATGGATTAAAATCTCCAAACCCTCCGGAAATCGCCGGAAACTTCAGAACATTCTCCGGGGTTCCCCAGTTCTCATAACGCAAACCCCAGTTTACGGTGAAGTTCGGCTTTAATCTCCAGGTGTCCTGGATGTAATACGACTGCATGGTCATGTAGGGTTTTACAATTTGGTCTCCAAACACTCTTGCGGCGCTTCCGGCTGCACCCGTAAAATCGTCCACAAAGTTGGCGACCGAAGTGAACCCGCCCCCCGAATTGATGGCAAGCGTACCCCGAAAATTGAATGGGACGGCGTCCTTAACCTGGAGACGCGTCAGGTCGAGTCCGGCTTTGAGGGTATGCTTTCCGATCGTATAGGTATAACCATCTTGGAACTGCCACGTGTTATGCAACCGGCCCTGAGGGAGCGCGGACGACAATCCCCATGAGGCGAAACCAGTAATGGTCACACCCTGCAGTTGTGCCAGCGGGTTGGCTGCGGTGGCCGGTGTGGGGCCGAACAAGAAGTTGATGCGGCCGAAGGAGAACCGGAATTCGTTGATGGCTCGAGCGGAGAAGGTGTGAGTGTAAGTGATCCCCATGTTCAGAGAGCGTCCACCCTGCTGAGAGTCGAACGGAGGGAGGGAATTGGGGAAATTGAAGAAGTCGGGCGTAAACACACTGTCGTCCTGAAGATATCGGAACGTGAAGGTATCAGACTGACGGGGTAGCCAGTCCATACGCACATCCCATTGGCGGTCGTTCGAGATCTCGGCCACCCCGGAACGTTCGACGAAACCAGTCTCCACGTTTGGACGGCCATTGCCCAATGCAAAAGACTGTAGGCCGGATGAAGTACCTCGAAGCCCTCCCAAGGCGGCGATCAGCGCGCTCACGTTGGCATTGGTGCCGAGAGATTGGAGTGCGGCGATTCCGTTGTCAGTCGGCAAACGCAGCCTGCTCCCGTTGGCGGTGCTGCGGGACCGGTCCCATTGCGAGGTTCCGAACACGAACAATTTGTCCTTGATGATCGGCCCACCAAAGGAAAATCCAAACGTGTTCTCAACAAACACCGGGATCCGTGTCACTCCCGCGAGCTTGTCTCCGGCGTCGATGGACTGAAGTGCCGAATTCTGGATCAGGTCCCAGGCGGACCCATGGAACTGATTCGTTCCACCTTTGTAAATGACGTTGGTGACCGAACCGCCCCCGCGCCCGAATTCAGCGCCGTAGGAGTTGGTCAGAATGGAAACTTCGCCGATGGCTTCGAGGTTGGCGGGTTGGAATGCCTGCCCCGAAATTGAGTTATCATTGTTGTCCTGCCCATCGATAAGGAAATTGTTGGAGCGCGGACGTGTGCCATTCGCGGAAAACCCGACGCCGTTGGTGAAATCTTCACGGCCCGAGGGGGCGACTATGCCCGGTTCCGTCAGAACCAGCGAGATGGGGTTCAAACCGAGGATGGGGATTTCAGCGACTTCTTTTCTCCCAATGTTATGGCTGATATCGCCGGATTGGGTTTGAAGTTCAGCCCCGGTTGAAGCCTCCACGTTCACGCTCGTCGAGACCGTGCCGAGTTCCATCTTGGCGTTGCCAGCGGTAATCAACGAGGCTTTCACATCAACCTGCTCGATGGTGAGCGTCGCGAAGCCGCTTGCCGTGAAGGTCAGCGTGTAGATACCCGGGTTGAGTGCATCGATCCGGTACGAACCACTTGAATCGGTGGTCGTCGTGCGGATTTCTCCTCCCAGGTCCTTATTGAGTGCTTTAACACTCACCCCCGGAACCAGCGCCCCTGTCGGATCACTGACCGAACCGGCGATGGTCCCCTTGCTTGTTTGAGCAAATATCGCGCCTGAGCTGATGGCAAAACAAATCACCAGCACCAGGATAATCCAGGACATTTGCTTGCGTGGTGTAAATTGAGACATTTTGAATAATCCTTTCTTCAAGGTTTATGCGGGTCAAAAGAAACATAAGCAGACGTTCGTTTCTTTATCCCGCGTTGGAAATGGTTGGTGCCGTGATCTTGGCAGGATTTGAATCCGCCGTGAATTCTCTTGGCCGAGTTAAGTTAAGAGAGAGGAATCGAACTCTTGGAACCTGAATAATACCAACCCGAACCATTGTTGCATTGTCACGGTTGATTTGGCAGGTCACAACCAGAGAATTCAGATACCTCTCCTGCCGCTGAATTAAGAGTGCAATCAACCTTCCAAAGAGTGGTGGAAGCGAACAGTATCGACTTGATTGGGCGTTATCTAATTGATGTCAAAGGTATTAGACCATCCACTTATATACAAAATGGCCTCCTTTGGCTCGCTGAAGAGACATATTTTTACTATTTTTCATAGGTGGGTCATCTGCTTTTTCATAGAAAAGTCTCCTGAGATGCCTCATGTTGAAAGCGGCCTTTTCTGATCTCCCGCAACACATGCGATTACTGGCATTGTGGTTCGAGGCCAAAGCCCCAAAGTCTGGAATTCAGAGCCCTTGGTTCAAGGATCCGATCCACGATCTTCTCTGGTACGGGCCTCTCAAAGGGACGCTAAGGTCTGACTCGCAACTTCGAGCAATCTCCCTCCAGGTTTCTAACCTCTCTATCGTGTCTCCGGGACGCTGTTGCCATGGTCCCCGGCACCTTTCTTGAAACTTCACTCGACAAGCCGTCGTAGAGATACTAAGATTTCGCGTCGGTTTTTATTCAAAGAACACAAATCGAACGCAGGACTCAAGTCTGATAGGGAGCCCCTACATGGTTTCGAATCATACGTTGGCGGTGGAGAATGTAACGAAACGGTTCGATAACTTTACTGCCGTGGATTCACTGTCATTGCACGTTCCCGAAGGGACGATGTACGGCCTGTTGGGCCCCAATGGCGCCGGCAAGACCACGACCCTGCGCATGATCATGAATATTACCATCCCCGACAGCGGGAGTGTCGCGCTCCTGGGCCGACCCATGTCGGAAGAACTCAAGAATCATATCGGATACCTTCCTGAGGAACGGGGCCTCTACCCGAAAATGAAGGTCGGAGAGACGCTTCTGTTTTTCGGGGAAATCAAGGGAATGACAAGTGCAAAGGCCCGGTCGCAGGTGGACTTATGGCTGAAGCGAATGGATCTGCTCTCCTGGAAAGAAAAAAAAGTCAACGAACTTTCCAAAGGGATGCAGCAGAAGATTCAATTCATTGCGACCATCATGAATGATCCGGCGTTGATCATCCTCGATGAGCCTTTTGCGGGCCTCGATCCGGTCAATGCCGATTTACTGAAAGACATCATGCTGGATTTGAAAAAACAGGGGCGCACCATTATCTTTTCCACCCACCGCATGGAACAGGTGGAGAAACTGTGCGATAACATCTGTCTCATTAACAAATCGAAGAAAGTGCTCGATGGAAGTCTCCGGGAAATCAAACACGGATATGGCAAGAACACCGTCATCGTGGAATACGACGGCGATGACAGCTTCATGCACGACGAGCGGTTCATCCAGGGATCGAATAATTATGGAAAGTACGCCGAGCTCAAGTTAAAACCGGACGCCAATCCGCAGGAATTACTGCGATCGATGGTGGAACGAACTACCATCACGCGGTTCGAAGTGGCCGAACCTTCGTTGAACGAGATTTTCAAGGAAGTGGTGGGCCAGAGCGTCGAGGAACTGGATGCCGAGGACCAGACGCGACGCCAAAAAATATTTACGGCGGCGGTTCGGTAGGGATCAGGTGTCGGGGGCCAGGTGTCGGGGGCCAGGGGATAGAGGCAGGAAGCGGAAGTTTAGAAGTTCAAGGTTCAAAGTTCAAAGTCAGAGGTTAGAGGTTCAAAGCTCAAAGTGCAAAATACTTGCTTAGTCTCTCTTGTTTCCGACCTCTGACACCTGACTTCTGACCTCTGGCCTCCGGCTTCTTGCTTCTGGCTTCCTTTCCCTGACACCTGACACCCGACACCTGAAACCTTCTCACAAAAGGAGAGGCATGAGAAAAATCTTCTACATCGTCAAGCGAGAGTATATCACCCGGGTGCGCACCAAGTTGTTCCTGGTGGGGACGATCCTCACGCCCGTGATTTTTGTTGGAATCATTTTCATGTCCTTCAAATTTGCGACGATGCGGTCTTCGGATCAAAAGACCCTGGCGCTGGTGGACGAGTCCGGACGCGTCGCCCAGCTCTTCAGCAAATCGTTTCAAGACAAGCTGGCCGATGGCCGCCCGGCCTACATCTTTGAGAATGTTCCGATCGATCCCCCCATTGAGGAAATCCAAGCGAACCTGTCGAAGCGTGTGCTGGCGAAGCACTTGGATGGCTACCTGGTGTTTTCTCGCAATGTCCTCGAAGACGGAAAGGCGGAATATCATGCACGAAACGTCAGCGATTTCGGGGAGCGGACCGTCTACACCTCGACCCTCAGCAATATCATCACGGGGATTCGTTTGCGCGACCAGGGAGTGGATCCCGAAAAAATCGAAAGCCTTACGCGTCGTGCCAAGATAACGGCCCTCAAGGTGAGCGAGGCCGGGGACCGGGAGGACCGTGGGCAGTCCTTCGCGCTCACCTATGTGCTGGTCATGATTCTGTACACCACCATCCTGGTTTACGGGATCACGGTGATGCGGAGTGTCATTGAAGAGAAGACTTCCCGCGTGGTGGAAGTCATGCTCTCCGCCGTTCGTCCATCGGAGCTAATGGCCGGAAAAATTATTGGCGTGAGTCTGGTGGCGATTACTCAGTACCTCATCTGGGCGGCCTCGGCGGCGCTGGTTTCCGTTTATGGCTTGGCCTTCTTGTCAACGATGGCGCCCAACGCGGCCAGCTTTATTCCCAAGATTCCTCTCTCTGTGCTGGCCTTCTTTGTCGTGTATTTTATCCTTGGATTCCTCCTGTTCGCCACGCTCTATGCCGCCATCGGCGCCATGGTCAGCAACGATCAGGAGGCGCAACAAGTCCAGATGCCTGTCACCATGCTGATCGTCATTCCCATTCTGATGATGGGCCTGGTGATGCGCTCTCCAGACAGTTCCGCCGCGGTGATTCTCTCGCTCGTTCCCTTCTTTACACCCATTCTCATGTTCATGCGGATTACGGTGCAGACCCCCCCGGTTGTCCAAATCCTCGCTTCCATCGGCATCATGCTGGTCAGTATTGTGTTTTTCATCTGGTTGTCAGCCAAGATCTATCGCGTCGGGATTTTGATGTACGGCAAACGGCCGACCTTGCCGGAGCTGGTTCGATGGATGAAATATAGTTAGTACAACTCCGGCCCCTGATTTGTTTTTCGGGTCCGGATCGGGATTCTGGTTTATCCCCGACTCACTTCATAACCTTCAGCTTTGGTACCTGTGTTCATAGAGAGGTATCGCCATGCAAGCCGACCCTTACTTGAACGATGCCCTTGAGCAGTTCCAGAAAATGAAAGCGCTGGCCGACAAGGCGATCGACCAGATTTCAAGGGAGGATTTCTTCAGGGCGCTCGATCAGGAATCGAATAGTGTCGGACTGATCATCAAGCATATGGCCGGAAACATGCGATCGCGGTGGACCGACTTTCTCACGACCGATGGGGAAAAACCCGACCGGAATCGCGATGCTGAATTCATTGCCGGGGAGGGAGAGACGCGGGAGAGCATCCTGGCGCAGTGGGAGCATGGATGGCACCTGGTGTTTAGCGCGATTGAGCCGCTGTCGGCCAGGGATCTCGTCCGAACCGTTCTGATTCGTCATGAGCCGCACTCCGTGATGCAGGCGGTCAACCGGCAGTTGATCCACTATGCCTATCACGTGGGCCAAATCGTGTTTCTGGCCAAACATTTTGCCGCGGGGCAATGGCAATCGTTGAGCATTCCCCGGGGAAAGTCTGAGGAGTTCAACGCGGAGAAGCAGAAGAAAACAAAGCAGGCGGGTTGAGGGATTCTTATCAATCAGAATAGGGCCGCGCGGCGGCAAAGGAAAGCTTCCCCGAGCGCGAGATGCAAGGATTAGGCTGTTAGAGAAAGCCCGAGAGAGCGGACGACAAGGAATCCGGGAACTACTCAACAAAGACAAAATTTATCTTTGCCTCGTGATTTACTGACGGCCAATTGCCTGTCTCTCTCGCCTCTTTCGCCCCTGGAAGGGGCTCTGCCACTCCATCCATGCGCTTACCCCCCCGACTGAAGTCGGGGGCTTTGCGGGCAAGAGGATCACAACCCCCAATTCGAAATCCGCATTCCGAAATCACTTCGTGTTCCCCATCAAACTTAGCCGCCGGCGGGCTGCTGCCGAGGCGGACTCCACGTCCCCTGAATCCAGAACGCACCACTCGCAGTTGGACTGTGACGCCTTTTGGTAAGTGGCTCTGGATTTCTCTTTCATTCCAAGAGCCTCTTCGCACTGACCGGTCAAAAACTGGACGGTGGCGTCAGTGATTCGCCCGGTGGAGTTGCTGGGGAATCCCCCCGCGACGATTTTTGAAAGCACGTTGAGGGCTTCCGGAAACTGCCCTGCTCTCATGAGCGTAATGGCGAGATTGAGGCGGATCAGATTGTTTAACGCCGGGGGTTTTGTGCCATCCAGTCCGTCGCGCAGCCGCGCCATGAATTGTTCAGAAAATCCAGCGCTCGCAGTCGATGAAAGCGACCACACCACGGGTTCCTTCGAAGTGGACAGAACGGCCGTCCGCTGACTTCCATCGGTCGCCCGAACCTCCAGGGAGAACCGGGTTCCCAGGGGAGCCTGCGAGATCGCCCGTTGCAGTTGTCTCGTATCCATCCTTGTTCCATTCACGGAAAGAACGGTGTCTCCCACCCGCAGGCCGGCTTGCTCTGCCGGTGACGTGGGCCAAACTTGGACCACCACGAGCGGAGTCGTCGAGAGGTTCGTATCAATCGTCCGCAATCCGAGATCCGGCTGGAACAACGCCTCTTCGATGTGGGAAGGTTCGCTCAGTGGTTTGAGCGCGGCCAGAGTCTCCTCGGTGGAGGAACTATGCAATCGAACGACATCCATGTGGATTGATTCGGTGGAAAGCAACACCCAGGTGGTTTGATTCTCGGCCCCCGGAAATCCCAGGAGCAACAAGGAAGTTTCGAAGTTCCTCGCCATTTGTTGAAGCGCACCCGGAATCGGCTGAGGGATCTCGGCAGCAGAATTGGACCCTTCAAACGCTCCTCGCAGAGACTCCTCGGTCAGATGGAGGCGCTGCATCTCCTGGTCTCGCTCCGGCAACCTTACAGGAATGACAAAAAACTGATCCAGGCTTGCTTTGAGACGGTCACCCACGTCCGCAAGGTGGGTGGGTGGAGTGCTGCCGGCCTGAGCGCGATCAAAGACAACAACGGCGAGGGTGGGTTTCAACCGTGCTTCCATGGAGAGCGTTCCGTCCCGGACAATCTCAACCGAGGCTTCAAATCCTTCCTCGGCCGTCCGGACCACCAGCAGGTGTTTCCCGGCACAAACCGTTTGCTTCAATGGAGTGGATCCCAGACTCTGTCCTCCTAATAGAACCGAAGCCGGCGAGGGCGTTGAGCTCACCGTTAAGATCCCCTGGTTCGCCCGGAGATTGATAAATGAGAGAGTGGAATCAAACCACAACGGAGTTTGCTCGTTCAGTTTCCGGATGGATTCGACCGGAATTTCGAACCGGCGGGTTTCCGGAAGGAAGCATTCCTTCTTGAACACCACCTCGCGGGCCGAGCTCACATCGAAATTGGGAAGCACGACCGCAGAAAGGCGGGCAACGTCCCTGCCGGAGGTCGTCAACTGTTGTTGCATAAACTGGGCCAGCGGCGGGGCCAGGGAATCCATCACCTCGCGCAAGGGGCGCGACGCATCGAGGCGTTGTTCACCGCTCCAGATTTCCACCGTTGGCTGATCGAAGAAAAGCACCAGGGGAATCCTCAGCCGGAGGAGTTGAACATCCGACCAGGACAAGGTCTGCTTGGCTGCCAGATCAAACTCGCGGCGCTCCGGGGAAAACTCGGGCTGTTCGATCAGGACCACATAATGCCCGGGAAAGAATTTCCACCGCTGAATAATGGGCTGCAGGACGCCGATTTCCTGTTGATTCACAGAAATCCTGGCTCCTTGCGGCTGGCCTTGGATCTCAAGGGCTCCCATCTCATTTTGGCGGATGTTGTCCAGGGTCTGGTTCTCTAATGGGGTCAACGTGTCTGCGGCAAAATGGGGATTCAGTCGGAGCAGTTTTCGAAAATCGTCGGAAGCCGCTTCATTTTTCAGGACGCGCAGGTTTCCGCGCGCCTCCAACAGCAACGCCTCTTCGCACACCGTCCGGGCTTCAGGAGGTGGAGACGGTTGAGCGGCAAGCATTTCATCACATTGCTTTATCAGCGCCGCGACTTGGTCCATGGCGCTCTTGAAATTGGAATCAAATTCCGACCTAGCCTGATCCAGGGCTTTTTGCAGCGACGTGAGGTCCGGTCGGGGTGACGCAGGTGCAGGGGCTTGTGCCGCTTTAATGGGGAGAGGAATCGCGAGCAGCACCAAGACCAGGAAGAGCGATGTCAAATGATTAGGGCGCAGCATGGCAGTTCAAAAGACCTTGAGAATCCGCCCGCTCTTGTGAGCCACCAGGAACATCTCACCTGTTCCTGCGACGGCAAAGGTGCGGACCGATCGAAATTCGGGGCCCGGGCTTAACTGACCCCAAGCCACCCGGGTGAGCGGCAGCAGCTCGATCTTCTGGTCCCAGTCGGCTCGAATCGCAAAAACAGCAATGACCCGATCCTCCGCGTCCAGCAGGAACAGCTGATTGAAGGGATCGATATAAAAGTCGGTGATGGCGGACAATCGAACATTGCCCGAGTCGGGAGAAATCGTCGCGCGTGTTTCACCGGAGGGGCTGATCGCCACAATCCGGCTCTGCTTGGTGTCCAGAAAATACACGTTTCCATAAAAGTCAAACTCGATGGCACGAACATTCTTTGGAACCAGGGCGACGGCCGTCGTCTCGCCCGTCTTCCGTTCGACCGAGTATTTCAAGGCCCCCGGTAGATCCGAAGAGGTCGTCCATAGGTCCCCCGATGCCGAAAGTCCCAGCGCCGTGATGTTCTTCAGGCCGCTTTCCGATCTCTTCTGAGGATTAGGAAGACTGAACGATTCCGGCTTTCCGAGAATGCGGATTGATTCTCCATCCGCCACAAATGTGTCTGAGGCCGTTCCGATTTCCGTCCGCGCCATCACCTGGGGGGAGCTGTATGAAATGGCTTCGATCAGATCGCCATTCAAGCTGAACCGGAACACTCGCTTGCGATGTTTATCAAATACCATCAATTGACCCGAGGAGTTCACAAAGGCCGACCGCGGATCTTCAAATGTGTCAGGCAGATTCGTCCCCAGAGATTTCGCCACAAAGGGAGCAGGATCCGGCGCCCCGGCGGGAGTCACGCCGATTCGAGTTCGTTCCCACCGGTAATAGGTGCTCATCTGTTCGAGCGCGGTGGCCGCTTCAGGGCTCGAGGCAAAAAGAGTTCGGACTTGTTGATATTCCAAAAGGGCTTGTTCCGGTCTTCCCGTACAAGCAAGGATATGAGCGACGTGAAGCTGCGCCTGAGGGGCCTTGGGACTGCCGGGCCATCGCTTTACAACCTCCCGGTAACCTTCAATCGCCCGGTTGAATTGCTTCGCCTGTTCCGCGGCTTGAGCTTCGTCGTAAACCTTCGCCGCATCCGCCCGCGGCGCTTCCGCGAATCCATTAGGGGGGAGCAGTATCCCTCCAAGCCCCATCACCAAAACGAAGCAGAGAGCCAAAGCGACCCAACCCGCCAAGGCCGTGAAGGTAGGAGCGCCGTCCGGCCTTCCCCGGAGGCCAGGGATCGGGGGAGCAAGCATGTCGTTATCAATTGGATTGTAAGGAATCAGGGTTTGCCTCGATGGATGAAGGCGTCGCGGTTAATTCAGAGTCTGTATCTGGACTTCCTCGGCCTGTGGATTTCCTCGAATCAACAAGATTGAGCGACCCTTCACCGCAATGGACTTGGTCAACTTGACCCCTTCATACGTTCCACTCGACCAGCTGAACACAATACGATGATTGCCCGATACGATCTTTGGAATCTGGGCGGGATAGGGCGGGGACAGGGCGACATCGTCGATGGCTATGGAGCAGTTCTGGTATGCGTTGTTCGACACCTCGAACGTTGCGCTTGCGAGTTCGGGCAAGGCGATCTCAACGCCTTGATTGGCGGCAAAACTACTCTTTTCGAGACCCTGGTTCAAAAACAGGGCGCGATTGACCAAGCGGAGTGTGTGTCCACCTTCCGGAAGTTTGAAGTTATGCTGTGCCGGTGTGATGTGGCCCAAGCGAGTACGCCCGTCGTACACATCAAACTCGTATGCCGCTCCTGCAAACTTGAAGGTCAGTGTGGCAACCGACGGAGCGGACGCCGGGGTCGCAAGAGATCCCTGTTCCTCCCCGGCTTTCGGCGCCGTGGAACCTTCGTGTGCCCCCGGCTTCTGGGCTCCTTCAGGGTTTGCGGCTGCCTTGTCCGCAGCAGGGGCTTGCACCGAGGATGGAGCGGATTTAAAAAATCTGGGCAAGGTGAAGGCCGCTGCGACCACCACGATTCCCAGCGCCGCCACGGAAATGTACAGCCATCCCTTTGGACGCGCCTCTGCCTCTTTCAACCGTGCGGGCGCCGGGTGCGCCTCTTCGGACGGAATCCTTTTCAGAGGGGCCTCGGCCATCGGTGTCCCCTCCGAAACGGGAGGAGACGGGGTCAAGCCGGTTTCCTGCGCCCCGGAAAGCTCCTGGACCGGCTCCACCCGAGTTTCAGCGGGGGCCATCGAGGCGATCAGGGTTGCCGGCGGCGTGGGATTCTCCCGGTACACAATCCCTTTTTCGATGAGCGCGAGGATGACCTGACCTGTCTCACAGCGGTCCAACCCCGAATTTTCAATCACTCGAAGAATCGATTTTCGTCCATCGATTAGAGGAAGAAGTGTCGACTCCCGCGGATCAAGGCCCGCCAATCTTTCCTCCGGAACCATCTGCACCCGAAGGACGGCATCCAGGGGGGCCAGGTGCGACGATATCTTCTGCCACTCATCCTTCACCCCGGGACTCCCGGTCTGCGGCCTGGACATCGGTGTCCCCACCGCTGCCCGATGCACTGAGGTCGGAGCTCCGCTGAATAGGCTGCCACGCAACTGGTTTAGCAATTGCAACAATTCTGCCGCCGTTTGAAATCGCTCGGCGGGGTTTTTTCGGAGAAGCCTGTCTACCACCTGCGACAAAACTTCAGGAGCATCAGGGCGCAAGTCGGTGACCGGACGGTGCTGTTCATAGACATGTTTAAACCCGATGGTGTAGGCGTTTTCCCCCGTAAAAGGCAGCTCGCCTGTGAGGAGCTCGAACAGGATGATCCCCAGCGAGTAAAGATCGCTGCGGGCATCGGCATTCTCCCCGCGGACCTGTTCGGGGCTCATGTAAGCCGGTGTCCCCATCGTCACCCCGGCCACGGTCAACTTGGTGGTATTTTCAAGCATCCGGGCGATGCCGAAGTCCATCACAATGACCGTTCCGAATTCGTCGATCATGATATTGGAGGGCTTGATGTCGCGGTGAATGATTCCCAGTCGATGGGAATAATCCAGGGCCCGGGCAATCTGAAAAACAATCTCGACGGCGTCGGCAAGGCTGAGAGGTTTTTCGCGCGAGAGGCGTGAGCGCAGGTCTTCTCCGGCAACAAACCGCATCACAAAGTAGGTGAGATCTTCAGCCTCACCGAAGTCGTAAACCGGGATGATATTGGGGTGGGACAGCTTCGCGGACGCTTCGGCCTCGCGTTTGAAACGGGCCACCATTTCATGATCGCGGGCAAAGGATTCCAGCAGCACCTTGACCGCCACCCGGCTGCGCAAGACCCGATGTACCCCCAGGTACACGTCCGCCATTCCTCCCGTGCCGATCTTTTGCGTGATATCGTATTTGCTCCCCAGGGCGTGCTTAAGCTTTCCAAGCCGAGGGTCATCCGGGGGAGTTGCGTTGGAGGTCATGGCCGATATGCGATTTCAATTCAAAGTTTCATGTGCCGGGATTGAGCCTCTTACCCGAGCGTGCCTTATCGTACCACAATCCGCTCTCCGGACGCATGGAGATGATGGAGGGTTACCCGGCCGGTCGTCCGCGAGCCTCAACGGGATGGGGAGGGTAAGACGACCAGGCTGGTCGTCCTACACCGTGTCGCGAATTCATCGGGGATGAAGTTGAAGCCACATTTGGACCTGCTCGGCCTTGGTTCCGTCTTTGGTGAACTCAAGAAACTTCTGGAAATAAACCGCGGCTTGAGCAATGTCCTTTTTTTCGTCCGCGTAGATGGCGCCCAGGTTGTAATAGGGCTGGGGCAAAGCGGGATTAGCCTGAATGATGGCTTGGTATTGCTGGATCGCCTCGTCCATGCGTTTGGATTGTTCGAGCAGGAGGGCAAGCTTGAATCGCGCCGACACCATCTTGGGGTTCAAAGCAATGGCTTTCTCTAAGCTCGCTATGGCCTCAGTGTTTTGGCCCACTTCAGAGAGGATCCGTCCGCGTTCAAAATAAGCCTCGGTGAATTCCGGGCTCAAACTGATGACCTTATTAAAACTCTCCAGGGCTTCACCCTGCCGTTCCAGCTTCACCAGAGCCATCCCCTGTAAATACAGGGCTCCAACAAGGGTGGGATTCAAGCCCAAGGCCGCCTGGGCATCATTCAAAAGCTGCTCCGGATCATCAAGGTGTGTGATGGCGATGATGAGATGGGTTTCTGCATCAGCTTGATTGATCTGCTCGGCCCGCTTCAATGCTTTGTCCGAGTCTTTTTCCCTGCCATTTAAGAAATACCCAAGAGCCAGGGCGCGCTGTACGGAGACAAGATCCCGATTCAATCGTGCGGCCTGTTCGGCGAGGTCCAGCGCCGCTTGAGCTTCCCCCGTTCCTGCGTTCAGTGCAAGGGTTCGCGCCAGGACCACCCGCCAGCCCAGCGCTTCGGCCTGTCCGGCGAACGCCGGAGCAAAAGTCCGGTCAGCGCTGGCGGCTCTTTGAAAGAACTGCGCCGCTTTCCAGGTGCTGGCAAAGGAAAATTTCAAATATTCAGCCCGTCCTTGCTGGAAGAAACTTGCCCCGTTTTCACCCGGTGCAGCAGCAGAGGCAGCCGGAGAAGGTTGGGGAGCCGCAGGGGTGGATCGCTGTGGGG
>JBAVHJ010000215.1:0-9719 GCA_049685715.1 Terriglobia bacterium
GGCAACGGGCTTGTACCTTACAAGAAGAACCCGTCGGCGCCCTTCGCCCATCCGCACTACTGGGCGCCGTTCATCTTGATCGGCAACTGGAAGTGATCTTAATCGCTGAGGGCAGGAAATCCGGATCAAGTTGACGGAGGCTATAGTGGCGCTTATTGATGATGATCAATTATAGTGACGCCATTGGAGGAGTTCGGTGATGCTGTGCGGCTCCGCCGCTCATTATTGCGGTAAGCCTTCCTTCCGATTTCTCCATAGTTCGCTAAAGCCCGCCGCCATTGGCAGCGGGCTTTAGCGGCTGAGGAGGGGATAAAGGCCTGGTGGAGCGGAAAGGCTAAGCCTTTCCGCAATAAGGAGCGGCAGAGCCGCGGGTCTCACTAATTCCCCGATTCGCGCTCTTTCCTGTCACTGTGTTTACTCATCCTCAATAGTAACTGACACCGGACTTTCTGGAATTTGTGCTTAGACACCAAACCCGGCCAACACGGCCCAGTCGAAGGAAATTAACGATGTCCCGACTGATTTCAATCATTGTCTCCAGGCTGCTGCTGGTGGTCATGTTGCTGATCTGGGTGCCGCAAGGCTCCGTGCGAGGCGAGCTTCAAGGCCAGGCGCGACAAGATCCATCTCAGAACCCAGGAAAAGCTGCGGCTGCCATGGAAGCGCTCAAGCAGGCGCAGAACCTGGAGGGTAAAGGGTCGCCGGAGTCTTTGACCAAGGCGATCGAGAAATATCAAGAGGCGTTGTTGCTGTTCCGGGCGATTGGTCATCGGCCTTACGAGGCTGTCATACTCACGCTTATAGGAGGAATCTACTCGGTCATCGGAGAACAGCAGAAGGCGATCGACTCCTACAACCAGGCGCTGCCGCTTCTCCGGGCGATGGGTGATCGTGAGCACGAGGCCACGACGCTGAACGCCATCGGAATGGTCTACGATCATCTCGGCGACATCCTGAAGTCGCTCGATCACTACGCTCAGGCCCTCCGTATTCGAAAAGCCCTGGGCGACCGTCAAGGCGAAGCCCAGACCATTCACAACGTCGCGCAGCTCTACGGACATTTCGGTGAGAACGAAAGGGCGCTGACGTTGTTCAACAAGGCGCTGCTGATGTTCAGAGGATTGGGGGACAATCGGGCCGAAGCCACCACCCTCAACGACATCGGGCTGGTCTATGATGCCTTGGGCGAGAAGCAGAAGGCGCTCGATTATTTCAACCAGGCATTGCCCATGATGCGGGCCGCGGGGAACCCAAAAGGCGAAGCCACGGCTCTCGGCAGCATCGCAATGGTCTACTTCTCTCTTGGCGAGAAGGACAAAGCCCTCGATTATTACAACCAGACGCTCGGGATTCTGAAGTCGGTCACCGACCGACCTCTTGAGGCGGCTGCGCTGACGGGCATTGCTGAAATCTACCGCTCCCGCGGCGAGATGGAGAAAGCCCTCGATTATCACAACCGGGCGCTGGCCCTGGTCAGGGCGGTGGGTTACCGGCGCGGTGAAGCTGCGACGCTTAACAATATTGCTGTAATCTACCGCCATCTCGGCCAGGGCCCGAAGGCGCGGGACTATTACTACCAGTCTCTGTCGATTCAAGTCATCACGGGCGACCAGGCCGGAGAGGCCACCACGCTGAGTAATCTGATGGTGCTGTGGACCCCGCGCAACGCTCGGCTTGCGGTTTTCTTCGGGAAACAGGCTGTCAATCTCTACCAGAAGCTACGAGCGAACATCACCGGGCTCGACAAGGAGCTGCAAAAGAACTTTTTGAAGACAAAAGAACAGGCTTATCGCGCCCTGGCCGACCTCTTGATCGGCCTGGGCCGCCTGCCGGAAGCGCAGCAGGTTCTCAATCTTTTCAAGGACCAGCAGTTTTTTGACTTCAATCACAATACGCAGAGCCCCGTCTCAGCCTTGACGCTGACCCCGCGCGAAGCGGCGGCCTCCGACAGATACGCGCGCGTGAGAACGTCCGCGGATGTCCTGGCCGTCCTCAAACAGGTGGAAGAAGAGTTTACTCATCCCGTTGCGGAGGGAGACAGAGTAGGAGAGATTGCAGACACGCGCGAACTGCAGCGCGCGCTCGGCGAACTGGACCGGCAAACGGGACAGAAGGCGGTTGCCGTTTACACGCTTGTGGGCGAGGATAATTTTCGTTCACTACTCATTACTGCCGACCACATTGCCGGGGCATCCCAACCCATTAAAGGCGATGTGCTCAATCAAAAAGCGCTGAAGCTGTGGGGACTGCTGCAGAACGACAAGTTTGACCCGACGCCTCTGGCCCAGGAGTTGTATTCGATGGTCTTCAAGCCCATCGAAGCGCAACTGCCCAAAGACACCAACACGATTCTATGGTCGCTCGATGACAACTTGCGCTACGTGCCGATGGCGGCTTTGTATGACGGCAAACATTATCTTGTGGAACGGTACAATCACGCCGTCTTTACCCGGGCGGACAGCGAGCGGCTCCTGCGGACAGTCAGTCCGCATTGGACAGGGCTGGGGTTGGGCAGTTCCCAGGCACACACGGTCGAATTGTTGGGTGACATCATCACGTTTAACGCCCTGCCCGGCGTCACCGAAGAGTTGCGCGTCCTCTTCCGGCAAAAAGGATCGGCCGGCGGGGTGCTCGAAGGGGAAGTGTTGCCCGATGCCCAATTCACGAAAACCGCCATGCTGACTGCTCTGAAGCAGAAGCGGCCGCTCGTGCATATTTCCAGCCACTTCGCCTTTCGTCCGGGTGACGAAGCCCGTTCGTTCTTATTGCTCGGCGATGGAACGGCGATGTCGCTGGAAGAGATGAAACAGCATACCGACCTGTTTGCGGGAGTAGAACTGCTGACGCTTTCCGCCTGCAACACCGCAGCCCAAAAGCCGGGCGCCAATGGACGCGAGGTCGATGGCTTTGCCGAGTTGGCGCAGCGGCTGGGTGCTGGTTCCGTGATGGCGACGCTCTGGCCCGTAGCCGACAACAGTACGCCATGGCTGATGCGTGAGTTCTATCAGACGCGCCAGAGCGGCAATGGGTTGACCAAGGTGGAAGCCTTTCGACGGGCTCAGCTCGCATTGCTGAACGGGACCGCTCAGACGAAGCCTTTGCCCGAAGCACAAAAAGGGGACTCCTCAACCGTGAAAATCGTAGTCACCTCCGACGGCAACAAAAACGTTGGCGCCAACCCCGATACTCGCGGTGCATTCGTAACTGTCTCGGCGATGGAAGCTCCTGCTTTCACACGAGATGACAGAAGGCCTTTCGCACATCCCTATTACTGGGCGCCCTTTATCCTGATAGGCAACTTGAAGTAACGAAGGGGCCCCGTGTGGGCAGCGCGATGAGCCTGATGAACGGCATTTGGCTCGATCACCTGCATCACAATGGCTGCGTGACTTGCCGTGACGCTTCCAAGGCGTCGAGGGGGAAAAGCAGGACGATCATCATCCAGAGAGGAATAGTAATCTAAGGGACCGGACTCTTTGCGGGTCGGCTCGTGATCCTCGAGGGGGCGGATGTTTGGTCGGTAATCACGAATGAATTCAAGACCGAGCCGGAGGTGGGACGATAGCCGGCTGCCATTTGTTCTGACGGGTAATTGCAAATGAAGCTCCTAATCCATTCCTTAGCGTATGGGTGCTTGACCTTGATGCTCTATGGTACCGGCTGGGCGCAGAAGCCTGAACTCGTCGTGCAGACGGGGCATTCAGAAGAGGTCCAATCGATGGCCTTCAGCCCCGATGGGAAAACCTTGGCTAGCGGCAGTGGCGATAGCACCATTAAACTGTGGGATGTGACAACAGGCAGTGAGTTGCGCACGCTCATCGGCAGTTGTGGCTGGGTTACTTCAGTATCGTTCAATGCGGACGGGAAGATTATAGCTGGTGGCAGTGGACGAGGTGTGATCAAGCTCTGGAACGTAGCTACTGGTCGTGAGTTGGGCGCTGTTACAGGGCATTGCGAATCCAGTGGCGCCTTTGACAAGCTAACCGATGAGCCGATCCACGTCCGCTCGATAGTGTTTAGTGTCGATGGGAAGACGCTGGCGAGCTCAAGTGATGATGGAACTATCAAGATTTGGGACTTGGCCACGCGCAGCGAGTTGCGCACGCTTAAAGAAGCCGGAGCGCTTTCACTGGCGTTTAGTCCTAATGGGGAGATGTTGGCTGAGGGGAATGGGAAGGCGGTTCATCTGTGGGATGTGAGCACGGGCCGAGAGTTGCGCACCCTCGTCGGAGGTAATGGTGCTGTCGGGTCAGTAGCCTTCAGCGCCGACGGCAACGTGCTGGCCAGTGGCAACTGGAGCGGTACAATCAAGATATGGAAGGTGGCTACAGGTCAAGAGTTGCGCACCTTAGCCGCTCGAAGCGGCGGTCACGCGGTGTCTGTCGCTTTCAGTTCAGATGGTAAACAGTTAAGCGGGGCGATTGATAGGACAATCCAGCTGTGGGATGTTGCCACTGGAACTGAGGTCCGGGCTTTTGACGCGCTGAAGGGCGTGTCGATATTGGAACCGACAAGCGTAGCGCTCAGCCGTGATGGGAGGACGCTCGCAGCTGCGCTGGAAAGTGAAAAAGGCCACATAGGGATTAAGTTGTGGAATGTGGAAACCGGCGCGCCGCTCGGTGCGCTTCAAAGCCACTCTAAGGCCGTTCAGTCTGTGGCGTTCAGCCATGATGGTAAGAGGCTGGCAAGTGCGGGGTGGGACAATACGATCAAGCTTTGGGATCTGACAACTGACCGAGAATTGATCACTCTCGAGCAAGGCTACAATTCCAAGGTCAACGATCATGTGGTGATGTCAGTTGCTTTCAGTCCGGACAGCAGGAAGCTTGCAAGTGGTAGCTTGGAAGGTGTGATTATACTTTGGGATGTCGCAAGTGGCCAAGAGCTGAAGGCCGAAGGGGGAAGTAGGGGGCTTCGATCTGTAGCTTTCAGTCCTGATGGCAATGTGCTGGCAGCAGATCATGCCGAAACGAGGACGATTAGGCTCTGGGATATGGCTGGTCCCAAGCAACCGGTAGAATGTATTTCAGATCCCATGCGCTCTTATTGCGAAGGAGAATTTCGAGACATTCTCGCGTATCCCACGGCTGTGGCGTTGAGCCCGGACGGCAAGACGCTGGCCAGCGGGGATGCGGAGGGATTTCTCCTCATCTGGGACGTTGCGGTGAAAGAGAAACCGCGCTTCGTACGAAGAACCGCTGAGAAGCCGACATACGACTCCTCGAACTCTATCAATTCCGTCGCCTTCAGTCCTGACGGCAAGCTGCTCGCCAGCGGAGGCCGGGAGGTCAAGCTCTGGGATGTTGCCGCTGGTAAGGAATTGCGCACACTGAACGGACACGCCTTCAGGGTGAGGTCAGTAGCTTTTAGCCCAGATGGCAAGTCGCTCGCCAGTGGCAGCGACGACAACACGATCAAGTTGTGGGACGTGACCAGCGGCCAGGAACTGCACACCTTGGCCGGGCATTCTGCTGGGGTCTCCTCAGTATCGTACAGCTCTGACGGTCATATACTCGCGAGTGGATCGGCCGACGGGACAGTCAAGCTCTGGGACGTTGCAAGAGGAATAGAATTGGCAACTCTCGTAGCAGTTGACCAGCGAGATTGGCTCGCCGTGACTCCCGATGGCCTCTTTGACGGCTCTCCCCCCGCTTGGAAAGATATCGCCTGGCGCTTGAACAGTAACACGTTTAATTACACTCCCGTCGAAGCCTACTTTGTCGATTTTTTCCATCCGGGCCTGCTGCAGGAGATCCTGGAGGGCAAAAGCCCAAAGCCGCCCCAGGGCAAGGAACTCGAGAAGCGAGACCGTCGCAGGCCTTCTGTCGCCCTAAATCAAATTAGGCCTGGTGCCGATTCCTCGAGTCTCAAACCCACAAACCTTTCGACTTCGAACAACACCCGCAACGTCAGCATCCAGGTTGAAGTCACGGAGAACGTCGACGAAGTCTCCGGCGATTCGCAACCAAAGGGTGGTGGGGCGAAGGATGTGCGGTTGTTTCGAAATGGTTCGCTCGTCAAGGTCTGGCGCGGCGATGCTTTCGAAATCAAGAGCGGCTGCACGCACGTTGAGTCGAACGGTGCGGCTAACAATGCTCGTCCAAGAAAGGCCATTTGCGCGGCGATTGTACCTATCACGTCAGGGGAAAACGAATTCACCGCCTACGCCTTCAATCTCGACAATCTTAAAAGCGAGGACGCTAAAGCACTGACCGTCAACGGCGACAAGAGTCTTGAGCGCAAAGGCGTATTCTACGTTCTGGCCGTCGGCGTCAATAAATACAAGGACGAACAATACAACCTCAATTTTGCCGTCGCCGATGTTGACGAGATTGGCAAAGAGCTCAAAGCACAACAGGACAAGCTCAATAATTATGCCCGCACCGAGATCATCATGCTAACTGATGCGCTCGCCAGCAAAGCCAATCTGTTGATCGCGCTGCGCCGCTTTGCGGATGGCGAGCAAGTGCCGGTACCAGACGGGGCTGCTCCCGCGCTGAAACAGCAGTTACAGAAGATCAAGAACGTTCAGCCGGAAGACGCGCTCATGATCTACTATGCCGGCCATGGCGCGGTCATAGATGAACGCTTTTATCTACTTCTCCATGATTTCATTGGGGGAAGCGAACAACAGCAGAAAGCAAGCAGTGTCTCAGACATCGAATTGAATGAAGCTCTGGAAGGTGTGGGCTCTGGCAAAATAGTCTTGGTGATCGACGCATGTCAAAGCGGACAGGCTCTGGGCGGAGAAAAAGAAGGACGAGGGCCGATGAACTCAAAGGGAATGGCCCAGCTTGCCTACGACAAGGGCATGTACATTCTCACGGCAGCGCAGAGTTACCAGGCGGCGAAGGAAGTCTCACGCTCACAGGCAGGCAATAAGGTCGAGCACGGTCTCCTGACCTTCGCGCTGTTAGAAGGGCTCAGCAAGGCCAAAGTGGACAAGGAAGGCAAGGTCACCGAGCGCGAATGGATGAACTACGCCGTGGACCAGGTGCCGCTGATGCAAATGGAAGAGATGGTGCGCCGACAGTCGGAGATTAATATCGGCCCGGTGCAGGGGAAAGGTCGCGGCCCGCTGGTATTTTTGCAGGAAGATGATTCAAAGACTGATGCTGAGAAGCGGCGTGTCCAGCGACCACGAGTCTTTTACCGACGGGAGTTGGAGGCACATTCGATGATTATCTCGAAGCACTAGTGGTTTGAGCCAATGAGACGCAAGCGGCTTGCCCCGCGAGTCTGATGAAAAGCGCTCTGCTCGACCCCCTGGATCAGAATTGCTGTGTGACTTGCCTTGATACTTCCAGAGCGTCGAGGGGGGAGAGCAGGACGATCATCAGCCAGAGAGGAAGAGTGATTACCGCAGCGACAATTCTCCGGGCGGTCCGGCCATTAAGGTTTGATGGAGCGGCAATGAACTGGGTCGCCGCAAATGAATTTAAGATCCGGGCGGAAATGGGACGATATCGGCTGACCGGTGCGAGCACGTTCCTTTCACTGTCCGTTGCCCCCGGGGTTGTACTCGGACCCGGGGTGGGCACGCTGTCGTAACGGTGGGGAACGAATTCAAGACGCTTCGAGCTTACGCCACAGAGCCGGCAGAATCTTTGAGACGGGAGGAGATCCAGCCCGCACTCGCTGCAGAGCTTCAAACCCACCGTTGCTGTCTGTGTATCATTGTTCATAAGTCTTTCTGCCTCCTTCGAATTGTGTTGAAAGCAGGAAAACATTACAGCCGAGGGCCTGCCTCATCCCGCCATCCAGTGTGACAGGAAGAGACATCCGGTACGAAGCTCCAGCGGAGCAGAAGAGAGGGCGAGGCGAGCAACGGAACGACGATGGAAGACGGGCCTGTGTACAAGAAAAACTGGATTCTCACCGGGCCGGCGCTCGATAAGACGCTCGCCCATCTGGACGCCGACCCGAACAAGGCCGGTCGTAAGCTTCTCGACATACGCAGAAAGCTCCGGCGGTTCTTCGAGTGCAACCGGTGTCCTGACGCCGACGAACTAGTCGATGTGACCCTCGACAGGGGCGCGCGGAGAATGGTTGAAGGGATCGAAGTACGTGACCTTCCCAGCTACCTTGCCCAAATAGCCCGGTTCGTTCTGAAGGAGCACTGGGCATCTCCCGAAAGGAATAGGGACGAGCTTGATGGCGAAGGACCAGAACAGCTTCTCGCGGCTCCAGCGGAGAGCAAGGTTGAATATGAGGGAGAAGAGCAGGATGAGCGGCTTGAGTGTCTTGAGAAGTGTGCGGGCCGGCTCGTGCCCGCCGAACGTCAACGTGTGATTGATTATTATTATGATCAGGGTCGTGCGAAGATTGATCGAAGGAAACGAATGGCCGATCAAATGAGGATATCGGTGGGCAATCTGAGGGTCAGAATGCATCGTACGCGGGAGCGGTTGGAGGAGTGCATTCTTGATTGCCTTAAAGAAAAGAAACGTATTTGAGATTCCGCCACTAATCTATGAGCGGGTCCGAGGAGGGGCGCGATGCAGGCATCGGAACTGGAGAATAAGCTCGCCCGATACTTGCTTGGAGAGTTGTCCGAAGGGGAGCGCATCGAAATCGAGGACAGGTATTTGTCAGATGGAGAGTTCTTTGACGAGATGTCGGTTGCCGAAGACGAGTTGATTGACACCTACGTGCGGGGGAGACTTTCGGGCAAAGACCGTGAGTTGTTTGAGCAAAACTTCCTGTGTTCGGCGGCGCGGCGAGAGAGATTGAAATCCGCGCAGGCGTTGATGAGGTTTGCTGATACACACGGCGCCGTCACTCATGTTTCTTCCTGGCAGCGATTCCTGTCAATTCTCAGGATCGAATCACCGCCGATTCGGCTGGTTCTGGCGACTGGATTCATGTTGTTAATCATTGGCGGGCCGGTGGTGGTCATTCAAATGAACAGACTGCGCTCAGATCTGAAGGAGTTGCATTCGGATCAGGTCGCGCGGAATCAAAGGGAGAAAGAGCTGGAGCAGGTCCTGGGGCAACAGCGGCAGCAAAACGAGGCCTTGAGCAAGGGTCTCGATCAAGAACGCAACGAGCGCGGGCACCTGGAGCAGGAATTGGCCAGACTGACGGAACAGCAGGCCCCTCCCGTCACATTTGGGCTTGGGTTTGGAGAGAGGGAGAGAAGTAGTGGAAGCCTTTCGACGCAGGCGGCCAGGGTGACTGTCCCCCGGGACGCTGAGCTCATCAAGCTGCAGCTCGACCTTCTCAAAGATGATTACAAAGACTACCTGGTCATCCTGGAAGACGAACAACATCACGATGTTTGGAGAGGCTTCGTACAAAGCACGAAGGCAGGCAGGGGCAGGGCAGTCGTCGTGAGATTGCCTTCCCACGTGTTTACCGCCGGCGAGTACAGACTGGCTCTCAGCGGGACGAACAACAAAAGTGACTATGAAATCATCAGCGAGTTCTCTTTCGACGTAATTAAGAAGTGACCCGGCAGGGCCTGAAGTAAAAGTTACCAATTGCCCACTAGACTGGGAGGCAAGAGGGGGTGGGGCCTTTTTACATGCTCATCCGTCTCCCAGGTGGGCTCCGCTTCCATTATCAAAATCATGTGCGAATGCGCGCGACGATTGTCGTTGTTGCGAACTACTCGCAGCGCAGTACCAGGATCGGATCAACTCGGGTCGCGCGCCGTGCAGGAATGAACGAAGCTGCGGCAGCCACCAGAGATAGAACCAGGCAGACCAGTCCAAAGG
>JBAVHJ010000216.1:0-3438 GCA_049685715.1 Terriglobia bacterium
CAATCGGACCGCCGTCGCGATGACATCTCCGAACGTCTGGGCCCCGGCATCCGCCAGCAATCCCGTAGCGATCCGATACACGCGTGCGATCTCCCGCTCGCGTTTCAGCTGCAGTTCCGCCTCTTCGGAGGACACCCGGCCCGCGTCCGCGTCCTGGTGGAGGCGTTCCCGCAGGCCCTCCACAAAGGCCTCATAGTCTTCCACGCTGACCAGTTCATCATGGGCCCGCGACATGAACTCGATCAGATTCTTCAGAAACTTTCCCGGCTCCGCATTCTTCCAGAAAACCTCGAGCTGGAGGCTTTTCAGATGGCGCCGCAACAGAATCCAGAAATCGATGTTGTCGAGCAACTCGCTCTTCTGCCGTTGTTCGAGCCGCGCCGACTGCTCTTCGATCAATCTCAAAGCGAAAGAATGGAAGGTATGGACCCGTACTTCACCGGAGGGCATGTTTCCCAGGCGGTCCCGTATCCGGGTGGACATGACCGCGGTCGCCCGTTCCGTGAATGTCAGCGCCACCACGTTCTCAGGACGCAGCCCTTCCACATGATCGAGCAGGTAGGCGACCCGTTCGGTGATCACCCGGGTCTTCCCGGTGCCTGCGCCAGCGATAATTAGCAGGGGAGCACCCAGGTGGGTGACCGCAGCTTCTTGTTCAGGATTAAGACGAGTCTCGGAGGCTTTCATGTGGGGCTTGCTCTTTTCCTTCGTGTTCGCGCCAAAGGCAGTGAGCCTTCGCTTGGGTTCCCGACGGAGTGAAGGTAGAATATAATCGGTTGTGCCTTCACGGACAAATCAAATATCCCGTGGGGATCACCCCCACGACCCTTTCTTTACAATCTTTCGGGGAACATGATAGAATTTCGTGTAATTTGATGGTTGTTCTGGTTCTCATTTCCCGCATCCTGAAGGATCTGCCCGGACATACCTGAACGAAAACGGCGGATCAAATCTGCGACGTTGACACCGGAAAAACGACTGTATGCCTGGGGCCAGTCGAACTCGCTTTCATCATCAAAGAGATCATTTCACGAAACGGTCGAGAGCGGAATGAAGGAGTTTCTGTCATGTCAGGGCATTCAAAGTGGAGTTCAATCAAGCATAAGAAGGGCGCCGCAGACGCGAAGCGCGGACGGATTTTCACAAAGTTGATCAAGGAAATCACCGTCGCCGCCCGAGTGGGTGGAGGCGACCCGGATGGCAATCCGCGATTACGCACGGCCATTCTTGCCGGCAAAGCAGAGAACATGCCCGCCGACAACATCAAGCGTGCAATCCAGAAGGGCACCGGCGAGCTGCCCGGCACCCAGTATGATGAAATCACGTACGAAGGATACGGGCCGGGCGGGGCCGCCATCATCGTGGACGCCATGAGCGACAATAAGAACCGCACCGTCTCCGAGATGCGGCATATGTTCAGCAAGCACGGGGGAAATCTCGGCGAGGCCAATTCGGTGGCTTGGATGTTCCACAAGAAGGGCTACCTGATTGTGGAAAAGGCCAAGGCCAGTGAAGACCGCTTGATGGAAGTGGGATTGGATGCGGGGATCGACGACATCCGTGACGATGGTGACAACCTGGAGGTCCTGACCGCCCCTGAGAGTTTTGAGGCCGTTTTGAAGGCCATCAAAGCCGCCGGCATCGAACCCGCCAGTGCCGAAGTGTCCAAGGTTCCACAGAACTATGTCAAGCTCGACAGCAAACATGCCGCCCAGATGCTGCGTCTCATGGAAGAACTTGAAGACCATGAGGACGTGCAGAAGGTCTACGCGAACTTTGACATCGAGGAAAAGGACCTCGAGGCTGTGGCCGGATAGTTTTCGGGACGGAGCGGGGCTGGTGGCGGATCCGGAATGGAACCCGCGGGAAGTTCGGGGTTTGAGGATCGTGCTCTTCCGCATGACTCCTGGGACCTCCCGGGTGATTCCCTGAAAAATTCTGGAGAGTCGGGCATGGAGAGGATGGATGTCCACTAGAGTCCGGTGGGATGTTTAGCCTGATCTCATGCGAATTCTCGGCATCGATTGTGGTAGCGCACGGACCGGCTTCGGGGTCATTGAATCCGACGGGGACCATCATCAGCTTGTTGCTTTTGGAGCAGTGCAGACCTCTTCCAAACAATCCTTTCCCAGGCGCCTCCAAAAAATCCATGCGGGGCTCACAGCGCTCATCAAACAGTTTTCTCCCGATGAAGTGGCGGTCGAAGAAGTGTTTTACGCCACCAACGTTAAGAGCGCACTGAAGCTGGGGCATGTCCGCGGCGTTGCGCTTCTCGCCGCTACGGAAGCGGGCGTCCCCATCAGCGAATACTCCGCCCTGGAAGTCAAATCCAGTGTGGTGGGCTATGGCCGAGCGGACAAGAGACAGGTTCAGGAGATGGTGAAGATCCTGCTCCGGCTCCAGGACATTCCTCAGCCGGACGATGCGGCCGACGCGTTGGCCCTGAGTATCTGTCACATGCATCACCGCGCCACTCAAATCCGAATCGAGGAGAGCCTCGCCGCGGCCGGACCCGTCAAGGCCAAGGGGGCGAGACGCGGCCCACGCGGACGCTGAAGGAACCGAACTGAGGTGGTCCGGTGCCCCCGGGAGCGATGGGGTGATCCGGAGTCTGAATTCCGTCTTGAATTAAACGATGCGTACTGCTCAAAAATATCTCCGGTATATGCTGGGAGGATTCCTGCTCGGGCTCGCCCTGACAGCCGCCACCCGGGGGACCCCCATAGAGCACTCGCCTCCCGGCCCCACTGAGGCCGTTGCGCCCACTTCGATTCACTTCTCCAAAGAGTTTCAGCAGGGCCCCTACGAGCGCTTTAAGATATCGATCGATCAACAGGGACGGGGAAAATTTGAGGCAAAGCCGCGCGATGGAGAATTGATCACGAGAGATCTGCAGGTGACCGCGGAGACGATGCAGCGCCTTCTGGCCGCTTTTGAATCCACCCAGTTCCTGTCGTCCACCCGGGACTACGAGAGCCATATGAAGGTGGCCGATATGGGGATGAAGACCATTATGTTTGAGCGGAGCGGCCGCTCCCGGGAAGTCCGCTTCAATTACACCCTCGACAGGCACATGGCCGCCATCGCTGATCTCCTGAGTGGTCTGGTGACCACCCAGCTTCGAATCGACTCGTTGGAAAAAACGATGCGATACGACAAGCTCGGACTGCCCGATCAGTTGAATGCCTTGCAGGGGGAACTGAACAGCCGCTGGCTGGTGGACGCCGAATTGCTAATCCCGATCCTCACCGAAATCGCGAATAACCACGCTTTCTTCAATATCGTGCAACGGAAAGCACAGCAACTGATCCAGCAGATTCAATCCGCCAAACCTTCAGCAATGAAATGATCTTATCTGCGTTGGGGAAGGCCTTGGCAGGCAGGTTCCAGGAGCTATTGGAGAACGGGCTTTGTGACGCGGGGCGAGAAGTGCCAGAG
>JBAVHJ010000217.1:0-2156 GCA_049685715.1 Terriglobia bacterium
GGCACGGCGGCATGTTCCCTATTCGAAAAAAGACGATTTCTCGATCGAGACGAACCAGACGTTCCTGGAAATATGGAACAACATCAGCCGCGCCTTCTTTCTGGTGACCGTCGTCATTGCCTCGATCTCCTTGATCGTTGGGGGCGTGGTGATTATGAACATCATGCTGGTGAGCGTCACGGAGCGCACGCGCGAGATCGGCATTCGCAAAGCGATTGGCGCCCGTCGGCATGACATCCTGCTCCAATTTTTGATTGAGTCATCCACCCTGTCGCTGATCGGTGGGCTGTGGGGAATCGGGGTGGGTGTCCTGATCGCCAAAGTCGTGTCGTGGGTGACCCCGCTCCCCTCCGCCATTGAACTGTGGTCGGTCGTGATGGGCCTGGTCATTTCCACCAGCATCGGTTTGTTTTTTGGGATTTATCCGGCGTCACGTGCCGCTAAGCTCGACCCCATTGTGGCCCTCCGGTACGAACTTTAGGGCGGTTTAAAACGGGGCAGCCCGCGACGGCGCCCCGGTTCGCGAATCGAATCCCACAGTTCTCCCGAGGCGTGAAGTGGGCGCCCGCTGATCTTAGGTGCCATGAGACTCAATGAAGCCAGAGAAATCGTCGTGCTCGCCCTCGATTCCCTCCGGAAATCGAAATTGAGGTCTGCCTTGACGATCCTGGGGATCGTCATCGGCGTGATGACGGTGATCTCGGTGACTTCCGTAATCCGCGGATTGAACGCCACCGTCAGCGCCCAGATTGAAGAGATCGGGTCCAACGTCATCTTCATCTACAGATTTAATTGGGCCACCCTCGGGCGATTGCCCAGCGAGATCTTCCAACGCAAAGAACTCACCTTTGAGGATTCGCTGGCGATCCGTGAGATTCCCGGGGTCAAGGCGGTGGATCCCGCCTTGCGGATTTTCAAGCCGGATTTTGGAGCCGGCACTTTTTCGGCGAGGTATGGCAACAACATCAGCAAGAACGCCATTCTACAGGGTGATTACGCCGGCTCGCGCGATGTCTGGGACATCCAAATGTCTCAGGGTCGCTGGTTCTCCGATTACGAGGATGAACACAAGTCGCCGGTCGTGGTGTTGGGTTACGATACGGCCGAAACGCTCTTTCCACGGATTGATCCGATTGGAAAGGAGATCGACGTGGAGGGGGCCAAACTCACCGTCATCGGCGTCGCTGAAAAACGGAAGCAGGGATTGGGCGGCGGCGCGAATCCCGAAGACAACATTCTAATGTTGCCGCTGGGAACGTTTCGAAAGATGCATCCGGAGTACAAAGACTTCCTCATCTCCGTGCGCGTGGACAACCAGGAAATCATGCCGGAGGTAATAGACCGGATTGAGGAACTGCTGCGCCGGCGCCGCCGCGTCCCTCCCAATAAACCCAACGACTTCGCCATATTCACTCAGGATGCTTTCACTGATTTGTGGAACCAGATCTCCTCGGGTGTGTTCACGGTCATGGGCCTGATTGCGGGAATCTCGTTGCTGGTGGGCGGCGTCGGGGTCATGAACATCATGCTGGTGAGCGTCACCGAACGGACTCGTGAAATCGGTGTTCGAAAAGCGATTGGCGCCCGCAAACGGGATATTCTCTGGCAGTTTGTTCTCGAGGCGATGACCCTGACCGCCGTCGGCGGCCTCATCGGAATCCTGGTCGGCTCGGCTATCGCGTTTCTGTTGAGGCTCTTCCTTCCCTCTCTTCCCGCCGAAGTCTCTCCCTTCTGGCTGCTGGCGGGTCTCCTCACTTCAGTCACCGTGGGTTTGATATTCGGCATCTACCCCGCCTGGAAAGCCGCCCGCCTGAATCCCATCGATGCGCTGAGGTACGAGTAGATTGGCGACCCGGAAGAGCTCCTTCCTCTAAATCCCCTCGAAGTCCCACTCACTTCATGTGCAGGGTGTAACTCAACTGGGGGTGAGCAACAGGATGGGCAAGCGGGAAAAAGTCTTTGGAACGGCAGTTTCGAAGAGTCATGAAGAATTCGCGTGGCGAATATCCGGTGGGCAGCACGGGCACACCGAGGGATTTTTCGAGGTCCGCCCGTCGCAGGTCGTCGAGGAATAGAAAATCCTCATTGATCATCGTTTCTGAAGGGATCATCACCAGTTCGCCGCAGTCCTGACTCTGGAGTGCCTCGAGAATATC
>JBAVHJ010000218.1:0-9918 GCA_049685715.1 Terriglobia bacterium
CGGTGGAACTGTTCAGGAGGGTAGTGCTCATGGCCTCAAGCGAACTCCGGTTGCGTGCCGGAAAGCGGACGCGAATCGTATAGGAGCGGTCATTGGCGACCACGGGAGCAGAGGCAGGCGTTCCTTCGAGGATGGCGGTTGCATCCGTCGCCACTTCTTCAGGAGTGAATCCGGATCGGGCGGCTAGCATGGGGTCCACCTGGAATGCGATGCCGGGCCCACTGATCGTATTGTTAATCCCGTCCAGGATGTCGACCACGCCAGGAATCTTTCCAATGGCCTCCGCCACTTTCGGAGCCCAATTTCTCAGCAATTCAGAATCCTGAGAAAATAACTTGATTTGGATGGGCTCGGGCGCGCCCGTCAAATCTCCAATCATGTCCTGCAATAACTGGATGAATTCAACATCGAGGCCGGGTTCCTGCTGTGCGATCTTTGATCGTATCTCTGCGATGACCTCATCAATGCTTCGGCTGCGGTGCTGCTTCAGTTTAGCCGAAATGTCTCCCGTGTTAGCTTCCGTGACGGCCGCCAGGCCCAGCTGCAATCCGGTGCGCCGGGACGTGTTCTCAACTTCAGGCATGGAGCGTGCCATCTGCTCGATGTGGGTTACCACGCGATTGGTTTCCTCAAGCGAGCTTCCAGCGGGCATAATGTAATCCAGCACAAAATCCCCTTCGTCCATCGCCGGCAACAAATCCGTTCCCAGGTACCGGTAGCACAGAAAAGAACTGACAATCAAGACAATGCTCAGGGCGATGATCCAAAACGGACGCCTCACCGCGACCCGCAGGCATCGTTCATAAAAGCGAACCACGCGACCGAAGTACCGCCCGACGGGTGCCTCCTCTTTGGAAATCAGCGTGGGCCCGCCCGGGACCGGATTTGTCTCACTTTTTGTTGTCGATCCCCCGGACCCCGGCAGCGGCTCGTGGGGCACTCGGGATTCCCGGATGAAGTATTGACTTAGATTGGGTGTCCAGGTCAGGGCCAAAGCCAGGGATGTAAACAAGGAGGCCGCGACGGTCACGGCGAGCGCCCGGAAGAAGGTTCCCGTGACCCCCGTGATCGAAATCAAAGGCAGGAAAACAACGACCGGCGTTACTGTTGAACCCACCAACGGGACTGTGATCTCTTTCAAGGCGCTCTGAATGGCTTCCAGGCGAGGCTGTCCGGAATCGCGATGCATCACCGTGTTCTCAACGACCACGATGGCATCGTCGATCACCAGTCCTACGGCGGCGGCCAGACCTCCCAGGGTCATCAGATCAAAGTGTTCTCCGAGCACCTTCAGCGCAATGAAGGTGACCAGCACGGTCACCGGAATCACCAGCCCGGCGACCACTGAGGTCCCCCAATCGCGCAGAAAAAGCACCATGATGGCTGAAACAAGGACCAGTCCGATGATGATGGCATCGCGCACGCTTTTGATTGATTCGCTCACGATGATAGATTGATCATAAAAGGGTTTCAGCTGCACCCCGGGGGGGAGTGTGCGGAGGATCTGTGTGATCTCCGCATGGACGCTTTCGGCAACCCGTACAGTATTGCTGTCCGGTTGTCGGTTAATGTTCAGCAGAACAGCAGGTTTGCCGTTCGCGGTCACGACCGTGTAAACCGGTTTTACGGCAGGCGACACACTCGCAACATCTCCAATGTGGATAGGAATTCCAGCGGGCGTCGTCTTGACGACGATCGCGGCGATGTGCTCCGGATTGCGAACCTGTCCGTTGACTAGGCTGAGGTAGAGCTGGTGATTTTGTTCCAGCAGTCCCGGCGATTCGATCAGGTTGGTGCGCCGAACTGAATCCAGAAGGTCAGAAATCGTCACATTGGTTGCCAGTAACTTGGCAGGATCGGGAGTAATTTGAAATTCAGGCTGCTGGCCGCCCTGGACGATCACCGTGGCGACGCCTTCAAGGCGGTTGAGCCGTGGCTTCAACTCGTAAGTCGCCAACTCCCAGAGCTCGGTCTGCGGCACTCGGTCGGAAGTCAGGCTGTAGCCCATGATGGGGAAGCTGGCAAACGTCAGGCGGTGAGTCTCAATCCTGGCACCGGGCGGGAGCAAGGGCTGCGCGCGAGACAGGGTGGCGTCCACCAGCTGGAGCGTTTGAAGCATGTCCACTTGCCAGTTGAAGAACAGATCAATCTCCGCGGTTCCGCGACTGGTGATCGACCATACCTTCTGCAGTCCAGGGACGCTGTTGACCGCCTCTTCAAGCGGCCGCGTGACCGAGACCTGCATCTGGTCTATCGGCATGACTCCGATATCGACACCGATCACAATGCGTGGAAAATTGGTTTCAGGGAAGACCGAGATGGGGATGGTAAACGCAAGGTAGCCTCCGACCAGGGCCACCGTCACGATCAGAAAAAGGATCGGCTTGGAGTGCCGCACAAACCAAAAAGCTGGTTGCCCGTTCGATCCATTTCTCGGCGTGCGATCAGGGATTTGAGAGCTCATGGAAGAAGGACTAAATTGTCACCGCAATGTGTTTTCCGCGTGGCTGTTCCCGGCCTCTCTTCACGGTTGGGGGCCGGAGGAATCTCCAAACCTGATCTTGGTGTTGTCCGGTAAACCATAAGCACCGGTCGTAATCACGCGTTCACCGGGTTTGAGTCCCTGCGTTATTTGTACTTCATTGCCCTGACGTATGCCCACGACTACTTTCTGGATATGGGCGCGGCCATCGGTCCCGGCCACCATCACCGACGTGATGCCCTCTTCTGTGTTCAAAATTGACGTCGCGGGTACAACGATCGCCTTCGGGATTTCCTCGGCTACAATTGAAACTTGCACGGTCTCGCCCGGCCTGAGTTTCTGACCGGCATTGGGCGCCTGGATCCAGACCTCCACTGTCGTACTGTTGGGATCGACTGCCGGGCTTACGAGTATCACTTTGCCAGAAAGATTCTCAGGGATCCCGGGCCCCGAGATCGTGGCGGGGTTCTCCACCTTTAGAAGGGCGGCCTCTTGCTGCGGGATGTGAGCGCGGGCGATGATTTGAGAGATGTCCATGACGGTGATTAAGGGAGTTCCGGCATTGGCCATCTCACCCGGGTAGAATGGCCGGTCTGTCACCACGCCGTCGATGGGACTGCGGATCTCGGAGTAACCGAGTTGGGCTTGGGAACCCAGATACTTCCCTTCGGCGGATGTCAATTGCCCCCTGGCGGCCTTAAGCTGTTGCGGTTTGCCGACAGACTTCAACGCGTTAAAGTGTTTCAACGATATTTCGTATTGTGCCCGTGCCTGTGTGAAGGCCACTGAAGCCAGGTCCAATTCTCTCCGGGGCAGCGCGCCTTGACGGTAAAGATATTGCCGGCTTTCGTAAACCTTCTGGGTTGCGTCGAGAGCCTCTTTGGTGTTCTGGACATCGAGTTCCGCTTTTTGCATTTCTTCAGGAAGATTTGCGGCGGTCGTGCTCTCGTAACTGGCTTGAGCCTGCTCGTAGACACCCTTGTTCTCGGTTTTCGCTGCTGTGAGGTCGCGGTTTTCAAGAACAGCGAGCAATTGACCACGATGCACGCGGCTGCCTCGCTGGATATGAAACTCCCTGACGGGAGCGCTGATCTTTGGAGTCAACGCGGCCTGATTCAAAGGGAAGAGAATCGCATCCGCACTGACAATCCTCTTGATGGTGATCTCACGGACCACTGCCGTTTGGACGGATACAACAGGCTCTTTTTCGGCCGGCTCCTTGGAGCAGCCCGATATAAACCCGAGCAGAACGAGGACTCCCCCGGCGGCCCAAATAGAGTTGGAGCCAGACTTGCTGCTGGTTTCTCTCAGTGGACTTCCGCTTTGTTTGCTAATCTCAGCCATGTCATTGGGCATGCTTCAAAAACTCCCAGTCAGCGTTTGCAAGGTTGCCAGCGCCACACGAAAACGCATCTCACCGTCATCAAAGGCATTCCGGGCCGAGGTCAGGGTATTCTGTGCATCGACCACCTCCAGCACGGATGCTTCTCCAGCCTGATAGCGCAGTGTCGTCAGTCGCAGGCTGTCGGCAGCAAGTTCGGCGGAGCCGCGCAACGTTTCGAGCTGTTCATGGGCGGTCTCTGCTTCGCCATAGAAAGCCTGCAGGTTACTCAAGAGTTGCCGCTGAGTAAAGGTTAATTCCAGGTGGGCCTGCTTGCGGCGGAGATCGGCCTGATGCACCTTACTCCTCGTCGCCCCCCAGTTCCAAAGCGGAAGGTTGAGGGCCACGATTGCAGAAGATCCCAGATTGGGTATGCCATCGGTTTTTGTGGCGAAACGTGTGGCGTCTATCCCGTAAAAGTAATCCAGGCTCAGGGTGGGGAGATAACCACCTTTGGCGACCCGGATTTCCTGGTTCGCAACCTGGAGGGCCGACATTGCAGCTCGAAGATCAGGATTGTTTTGCTGAGAGAGCTGTTGGACTTCTACGAGCGGCGGCAAGGATGGGGTATGCTGGAGATCATCGACAACAGTAAAATTCTGGTTGAAATCCGCGAACAGCAAGACTCCCAGGAACAGCCGCGTCTTTGCCATCGCCACTCGTGCCTCGGAAAGGTCCCGCTGTCGGTCATTAAACTGGAGTTGAGCCTTGATCACATCGGAATGAGCCACCTCGCCCCCTTGTTCGAGGTCCTGGGTAATATTCAAGAAACGCCGGGCCTCCGCCTCCGCCTGCTGCACCGTCGCATACCGGCGTTGAGCGACAATCACGGAATAATAGTTCTGGACGACCGTAACGACTAGCCCCCGGGCGGCAATTTCTGATTTAGCCTGGGCCACGGCCTCCGCCGCCTGAGATCGCCGGTAATCGGCGAACTGGGATAATCCAAACCCTTGATGCACATCGACCTGACTGACGTATTCATGAACGGCGTTGTTGGCCACAAACCGCCCGGTAGGCGTCCCGTTGCCCTGAGTGTAAAGGTACTGATGGTTATAGAGGGCAGTGGGTAGTAAGGCTGCACGGGCCTGGACCCGGTCCTCGCGTGCCAATTGATATTCAAGGATGGCGGCTTGAAATTGCGGGCTGTTCGCCCTGGCACGATCCAGAGCATCCTGCAAGGTGATGGTCAGGGGAGCATCCGTTTGATCGGTCGGGCTGGCCTTGGCTTCCTTTGGCTCGTCGATCCGCTGTTGGGCTTCGGCCTTCGTGGGCAAAAGAATTTGGAAAGCCAATAGCATCGGCAGGACGGCTCGTGTGAGTTTAAGAAGGCATATTTGGACCACACCGAATCCACAACCAAAATGATCTTGGGTCATCTCTCGTCTCCGAAACTCGGGGATTCATGTTTAAGGCATGTCCGATTCTAATGTCGAAGTTTGATTCCAGGAAACAAAAAAACATTCAGCGTGAGGCTGCGCAAGAGTCACTATTTCTTTTGCGGTGGGCGTGCTTTCTCGATTTCTTCCTTCTTTTTTTCGCTGGCCTCCTTCTCAGGCGTCTCATGCTCTACTGAAACGATCTTGCCATCGATCGCGCTCACCTGGACCTCGGTGATGTCTTTGCCCGTGCGAATGTCAAAGGAGTAGACCAGTTTGCCATGTTCCCGCTCAAGTTCGCTGCTCTCAACCTTGCCGGGGGCGCGTTTGAGTGCAGTCGCGCGCGCTTGTTCCAGGGTGATCTTCGCTTCCTTCGCGAGGGCCGCCTGCTCTTTGGCTTTTTGCGCGTCCTTCTCAGTTTTTGATTTTTCTTGGTGCATCTTGTCCTGAGCCGGGGGCTTAGAGACTTGTGTCGATTGTGCTTGCAGAAGCGGCGGCGTTGACAAGACAGAGAGCACGACAATGATGAATGCGATTGAAGTTAAACGAGATTTCATTAAATCCTCCTTTGAATGCTTTGCCTGAGATGAGGCAGGGAACCCAAGGCCGGGAATTGGTGAATGGCGGTAGGTGTTTGTCACATCGACACCAGCCCCTTGACGGATGTATCTCTGGACCAGTGTCAGTTTACCTTGAAATCAGGATAACGAGTCAGGAGAAACTTCGAGTTGGGGTCTTGGAAACCTGTGTGAACCTGCTAGTTCTGAATTCCAGAACATACAGGGGTGGGTTGATGCTATTTTGCTTCGCGAGGATTGCAGTCCGATCTCCGATAAGAAACTGGTTCGCACGAGTCCTGATGCCTGGAGACTTGGGTTCTGAAATTCAGGTCAGCTTGGGTCTAATCGGAGAGCAGTATAAAAGAATAGGGAGGAGGGCGCTACCCTTACAGCGCCCCGTCCTCCCGCATGCCACATTACTTCACCGTGAGGGCAACCGTGCCCAGATTCGAGTCGACGAATCCATCCCACGCGGAGAAGGTAAATGAATCGCTTCCTGCGAATCCGGGATCCGGGAAAAAGGTGGCGATCTTCCCGCTCAAGGCCACCGTTCCATGGGTCGGCTGTGAAACGACCCGGAGGGTGAGCGCGTTTCCATTGGGATCGGTGGCAGTGAGGGTGATTGCGACGGAGTTCCCGACGGTCGTGGTAGCCGACGCATTACTCACCACCGCCGGACGGTTCTGGCCTGAGCCTTCACCAGAGGGGCCGTTATGACAGGCGTAGCAACCGATTTGAAACCCTCTCCAAAAGTTCTTTGTGCCAAATTCGGTGTTCAGCGTGCGATCGGCCTGCGAGCGGGAGAGCACGGTTCCCCGGTAATCGACTCCATGGCATGCCTGGCACCGGGCTCTCCCGCTGTTTTCCGTCGCGTCAGGATGAGCGGAAACCCACTGCTGTCCCACTGTGTGCATCCCGTGAGGCCCCCCGTTGGCGCTGTTCACTGTTGCGGCGGATGAACCGGATCCCGACGTTCGTCTTCCTTCGGTTCGGCTCCCTCCCGAAGAACTCGTCCCGGACGAGTGGCAGGCGGAACATTCTGCCAACACGCCTTTGTGGCCTTGAAGTTTGATGTTCGCGATGTTGTCATTAGGATGCGAAGACGGGAATTCCGCATGGGTCGATCCGTGGCAAGAGGAACACTGCAGTCCCCCATGTCCGGAGGAAAAACGATACATCGAAAGACCCACATCAGGAGTGTTCTGATTTGTGGCAAAGGTCGGATTGATGGCCACGCGAGGCTGACCGGTGGGTTCGAGCACGGAAGTAAAGCGGATCTGTCCGTTGTTGCTGATCGCCGTTCCCGTATGACACCCCTGACAACTGGGCACTTCAAGCCAACCTTTCCGTCCAGCTGTGCCCACCACAGCCATGGCGCCATGACAATTCTGGCATTGGATTTCCATGCTCCCGTCAGCAGCCACGGCATTCCCCATGACGCCGCGCAAACATTTGGTGACCGCTCCAGGATGGCATCGGTAACACGCGGATCGATTGACGATGTCGCCAAGAACCATGCCATTGGTCGGGTCTACGACCTTGGAATGCAGCGTGTGCATGTCTTGAGTCAGAGGATGAATCGATGGGTCTCCAAATCCGGGCAGGGCATTCGAAGTGTGGCAGTTCACGCAGAGGATGGGCTTCCCTCCGATCGCGGTCAAGTAGAGTCCGCCCGGATTGTAACCCGCACTTTGCAAGAGAGCTTTGTATTTTGCATTAAAGGGATCTGCGGGATCCAAATGACGTCCGTCTTTGCGGCGAAGAATGTTCAGCTTAATATCCTTGACGGGATCCGGATTGAAGACCCAACCATCCTTGGGCATGGCGGCCGGGTTGGCCCCCGAAAGGTGGCACGTCTTGCAATCCATTTCATCGGACACCGGGAGCACAATGTCAGTGGTCGCCAGGACAGTTCCCAAGGAATTCTTGGCGGTCACGCGCATCATGGGGTAAGTGTTTTTGTTCCCGGCATCATCAATGGGTGTTAAGGGGATGCCGTCCGCAATAAACCAGTTCAACGTGGCATCAAACTTCATGGGACGGGGGGTATTCGCTGCCCCGGGCATCGCATTCCCGGTCAATCCCAAATCCGGGGCAGGGGGGAGCCCCCAAAGAGCGCCTGTACAAATTGCCAGAAGTTTGTTTTTGTAATCGAACTCTTGTTGATGGAATTGTTGGGGTCGGCAATGGCTTGGTAGGTGACGGTGATCCCGGTGGGACTCTTCACGAGCTTCCCGTTGGGATCGATCAGTTGTGCCTGAATGGTGTTGAAGGGTGGAAGGAGTGAAAGCACGGAGTAATCGCTGTCCATGCAATGCATGCCCAGATTATTCCACCCGACGATTGTCCAATGCCCCTGCGCAAAAACCTGCGCCATGACCAACAAACTGAGCAGAAAAACAAGACTGAGATGGACCAAGCGCTTTTTCATAAGGGTCTCCCTTTTAGCGGTCTATGGGATGGTAAAGCCAAGGGGGGGTGGTTTTCCCTAATGGAAAAAAGGATCACCACCCGTCCTCTCAGTGTGTAAGTGGAAAGGCCCAGAAATCTTCGGCGCCTCCTGCGTCTCGATCAAAGGAGCATTTTCCTGGAGCCCGAAAGGCATGAAGGCTGGTGCGATCAAACGCCCGCGGAATTTTCTGCAACAGCGGAAGGAACTCCCCGGAATGATGAACACTTGCCTCGGGCACACTGACACACACTTCTAGAAGCAAATTTTTCGTAGTGAATTTCAAGGCGGTGGCGAGGCGTGGATGCCTGAAGAGTCTGACAGCTACGATTCTGTTTCTTTCAACGCTGGTGTCTGAAGTACCTCGGCCTCGAAACCGCAAAACCCAAGAGGGTCAGTGAAACAGCAAGGCGTGGCAAAAGGGTCTGCTCCCCGGTCTCAAAATGCCAGGGTCACGCCATTGAGCTCGGACCCCCATGGAGGGAATCGCAGGCCATGGTTGAATCCCGAATCATTCGAAAGCGCGCGGCTGCCCCTGCAAGCCTTGTTGCAAAACGAAACAGCATCCAAGCCTCCAAACGAGCGCAAAATTATTCGTTTTAAAATGAAAAAGTTACGTTAGTGGAGGGATGTAACAAAATGTTCGCCCTAAGACTTTCGGGGAAAATATACTTGAATTGTCCAGATTGAATCTTGAATTGCGAAGTAAACGCTGTTAGAAAGAATTCATGTTGGATTCTGCATCGAACTCACTCTTAACTTTTCTGCTTGAAATCTTCGTTTTCCTGGACGAACTCCCGGAGGTTTAAAGGAGTAATTTTGATTGCCTGATGGATTTTTGATAAAGTCCTCGCTGCGTTCATGGGACAACAAAGGAATCAAGGATGGCGTTCTCCAAGAAGGCATCAAACCCTCTGCTTGATTGGTAGAGGACGATCGAGTCCGCCTGGAGATGATCCGGTTCATCCTGAGTGCTTCGGACGGGAACATTCGACACCAACCGTCAGTTCTCGAATTAGGACGGTTCTGTAACCCGGGGTCAGCGGTTCATATCAAAGCAAGCTAGCGCAGAGCACGGGAATCAACTCATAGAAATCTCCTGGAGGAAAACATATGAAGCGTGTACGAACCATGGGCCTATTGCTGGCCCTGTCTTTGATTTTAGGGATGGGGAAAGCCTTCTCTCAAGCCCCGAGCTCTGATCAAACGAAACAAGAGAAACCACAAGCTCAAACGGAGGATCAGAAGGAAAAGTATCCTGCCTTGCCGAGCGAAACGCCCCCCGAGTTCAAGCGCGCCACGGACAGCTTCGATTATATCCGGCGTGACGTCATGATCCCCATGCGTGACCAAGTGAAATTGCACACCGTCATCGTCATCCCGAGGGGCGCGAGCGGTGCGCCGATACTGCTGACGCGCACGCCCTACGACGCCACCAAACTCACGAGCCACGCCGAGAGTTCCCATCTTGGCCCGATCCTCGAGGGCTACGACAACGCCGTCGAAGTGATTGTCGAGGGCGGGTACATCCGCGTGGTCCAGGACGTCCGCGGCAAGTACGGCTCGGAAGGGGACTACATGATGAACCGCCCACAACACGGGCCGCTCAACCCGACTCCGGTGGATCATTCCACCGACACCTACGACACCATCGACTGGCTGGTCAA
>JBAVHJ010000219.1:0-3147 GCA_049685715.1 Terriglobia bacterium
ACTGATTCCGCTGGAGGCCAGGCCCGCGCGACATAATCCATTAGAAAGGTAGCCAACGCCAAGAGGCCTGCAAGCGCCCCGGCGACGCTACGGCGTCGGGATGCCGAACCGATCGCCATGGCGACCCCGCCCCAGCACAGCATGAGAAGGCCGAGATTGATCGCAAGCGAGAAAATCAGCCCCGGCGCAGGCCAGGGGACATCTTTCGGAGCCAGCATATGAAGGCCGGCCCACGTGCCGCCCATCATCATGGCGAGCAGCGCGAGAGTGCAAACTCCCAGCACCAGGATTGACCGCGTGATGATCCAGTGCCGTGCCAGAGGCCGCGCCAGGATTAAATCCATGAAGCCGGTCTCAATCTCGGAGGTCGGCGCGGTGGAAAGAGCAATGGAGAGTGCGACCAGAGAACCCATCACGGCCAGATGAAAATATCCGACACAGACCAAGCCGTCGAATGAGAGAAAACTCGTCAGCGAGGGTCCCAGCATTTCACGCATGAAGGGCGGGATCAGCGCGCCAATCTGCGCAAAGGCGTTCGATTTCTGGAGCGACTTCGCGACAACAATCAAAAACACCTGAAAAATCGCCAGCAGTGCTCCCATCACCAAAACCAGCGTCCGGGCTCGCTTGAACGAATGGGCCAGCAAGGTTAAGGGACCTCTCATGACGTGCCCTCACGGTAATATTTTATCAGCACGTCCTCGAGCCGCGGCTCTTCAATCTCGATATCCCGGACGGGCAATGTGGTGAGCAATTCGAGGAGCGGGCCGAGCATTCCTTCAACCCGCAGGCTCCAGCAGCGAGGTGTGATTTCAACTATCTCGTGACCGATGGGAAATCTCGGATGAGAATCCATCCCCTTTGAAAAGATCACACGGACACGTCGAGGTGCCAGCTTCCGGAGTTCTTCGACCGCTGACGACAACACCAACTCGCCTTTGCGCAGCAGGGCGACTCGGTCACACACCCTTGCCACTTCTGAGAGCACATGGGAGGACATGAATACTGTACGTCCGCGCTTCCGCACGTCGGCGAGCAGTGCGTAGAACGATTCCTGCATCAACGGATCGAGTCCTTCCGTGGGCTCATCGAGGATCAACAGCGGGGGATCGCCCTGAAGTGCCTGGATGAGTCCAAGCTTGCGTTTCATGCCAGTGCTGTACTCACGCAACTTGCGGTGCAGATCGCGATTTGGCAACTCTAACCGCTCTTGAAGCTCACCCCGGTATCCAAGGTCCACGGGATGCCGGCTGAGTCCCGCGAGAAAATCCAGCACTTCGCGTCCCATCAAGTGGGAATAAACTCCCAGTTCCCCCGGAAGGTATCCAATGAGCGATCGCGCGTTGAGGCCGTCGTTCTGGCAATGGCGGTCAAAGATAAACGCGCTGCCGCTTGTCGGCCGGAGCAGGTCAAGCAGAATGCGAATGGTGGTTGTCTTCCCAGCGCCATTCAAGCCGAGGAAACCGAGTATTTCTCCGCGGTTGACTTCAAGATTGAGATTGCTGACCGCGGTGAGGCTCCCATAGCGTTTGGTTATCCCGCGGATGGAGATGGCTGATTGGGCCGTGTCGGCTGAATTCACACGTGCATTTTAGGGAGAGAAGGACTTGCGTGCAAGAAGGTTGATTGAGGATTGCATTTGACCGTTCGGCTTGGCTCAGACCAACTTTACGCACCCCTACGATTTCAGGTCTGTCCCGAAGCGGAGCCTATTGCCGTCCGGATCTACGACACACATCTCGCCCACCCCGTAGGAGGTGTCCTGAGGCGGAATTTCGGGATGGATCCCCCGTTGAATGAATCCTCGATGCCACTCGTCGACATTTGGAACAAAAAAATATGCCACCCCACCCACCGCGCAGTCTCCGACGTGTTGCGAAAGGAACAGGGAGAGCCCGTCTCGAGTGATCTGCATGAATACGGGCAAATCCGGTTCGAAGCGGTGTTCCCAATCAATGTCGAAGCCGAGTCCCTCGACCTAGAACGACTTACTCTTTTCGTAATCGGTAATGCGCAATGAGGGGAATACGCGCTGCATTCTACTGCCTCATCCAGTCAAATAAAAACTCTGAACCCGCCATAGACTATTACAAGCACAAAGACTAATAGGACTAATCGGCCGCTGGATTCGCCTCCGTGGAATGACTCGCTTGAGCGCCTGCACCAAATCTTGTATGGAGTTGAAACAACTTCAACGGTCTTATTCCTAGTCAAACTCCAGCCGCTTGTCAGATTGTTCCGCTCCAACCCGACCTTGAACAATGGCCGCTTCGAAGTAATTCTCTCCCCGAACTGGAGCTCCCGCGAGTCGACGCAGCAAGGCAATCTGGCCGATGTGTGTAAGGGCGTCTGCGACCGGAGCCTGAAAGAGTCTTTCAGCGGCACAGTGGAGTGGGGCGCCCGAAGCGAGATAACCGTCGAACTGCTTCAGCGCGGCGAAAAAACGCGCTATTTCATCGTCCCATGCTCTGGGGGATGAGTCATGCCAGTAATGCTCCCCTTTGGCAAGCGACAAGGCCCAATCCAGGAGGTCACCAATGTGCGCAAGGATTTCTGCAGGCGTCCGCGTTTTGTCCCCGATCCGCAGGGTGGAGAAAGTCACAGGGGCATTGCGCAGAGTTTTCTCTCCACGATAAGCCAAGGTCGCAACCGTGTGCCGTAACAGCTCTAGTTTCCCGTCAGGGTCCATATTCATCAGGCGCCTCCTTCCAGAATAATTGCGTTCAGTGGGCCGATGCGCAGCCTTGCTGAGGCCGGCCTACTTCAGCATTTCGGTCACCGCACGATCAGCATGAATCCTGGTTGTATCCAGGAACGGAATACCCGGATGCTTGACATCCCGCAGGATCAAAGGCAATTCCGTCCCCCCTAGGATCAATCCCTGTATCCCGTCGTTCTTCTCCAACCGGAGGATGATCGTCAATAGTTGTGCCCTTGTTTCAGGAAGGAAAACGCCCTTGACCAATTCACCCATATACTTTTCGTGAATATAGTCTTGCTCACTCAAGGCGGGAACCACCAGGTCGATTCCCTGTCTCGAAAATACATCCTGGTAGAAACGGCCTTGCATCGTAAAGCGTGTGCCAAAGAGTCCCACTTTTTTCAACCCCAAGGCCTGAGTCGCTTCGCAGACCGCTTCCACAATAC
>JBAVHJ010000220.1:0-5703 GCA_049685715.1 Terriglobia bacterium
AGATACTGAGATCGAATGCTATAATGAGACCTGCCCAACGGGTCATTGATCGCAGAGCACGCAGAGATCGCTGAGATCATCAGGCGGGTGGTACGAAAGGTAGACTGTTTGTGTCTCCAAACAAGAAGGCACGCTGCCTTATCCTGGGAGGGGGCGGTTTTATGGGCTCCCATCTGGCAGAGGAGTTGTTGGGATCGGGATGTTCGGTGCGGGTTTTTGACCGTGCCAATCGCGACCGTCGCAACCTGGCGGAGATTGCCGAGCGCATCGAAATCATTGAAGGGGATTTTTCAAATGAGTCCGATCTTCAGGCCGTTGTTCCCGGAATGGATTTTGTGTTCCATCTGGTCGGAACCACCCTTCCTGCCAATTCCAACTCGAATCCGGTGTATGACATCGAGTCCAATGTCATCGGCTCCGTGAAGCTGTTCGAGCTCTGCCGAAAAGAGAAGGTCAGAAAAGTTATTTTTGCCTCATCAGGAGGCACCGTCTACGGAATTCCGGAGCGTCTTCCGATCGATGAATCGCATCCAACCCATCCCCTCTGTTCCTATGGCATTTCGAAATTGGCGATCGAGAAGTACCTGCATCTTTTCTACCATCTTCAAGGGATGGATTATACGATTCTTCGCATTTCCAATCCTTATGGTGAGCGGCAAAGACTGGATGCTTCACAGGGGGTGATCGCGGTCTTCCTGGGGTGCCTGGCCCACCAACGCCCCATTCATCTTTGGGGGGATGGATCGGTGACGCGCGATTTCCTGTACGTTCGCGACGTCGTCCGCGCGATGCGTCTGGCGATGGAGTACTCCGGAGATCGGCGGATATTCAATGTGTCGGCAAACCATGGGGTTTCCGTCTCAGAGCTTCTGGAGATTTTGCTGCGGGTCACGGGATCCAGCCCCGAGATTCTGAGGGAACCGGAACGATCGCTAGATGTGCCGAAGAATATCCTGGATAATACCGCCATCCGAAGTACTCTGAACTGGTCTCCTCGAGTGGGTCTGGAGGAGGGGATTCGATGCACCTGGGAGTGGGTGAAGAAGCAGGCGTAGAGGTTTCAGGGGCCGGGTGTCAGGGATTAGGAAATAGGAGATAGGTAATAGGGAGTAGGGGAGAGAAGTCAGAAGCCGGAAATCAGAAGTCGGAGGTCAGAGATAGGCTGAGGATTATTTTTGGCCTTGAATTTGGGTAGTTGACTTTGAACCTTGGACTTTGAACTGGGTTCTAAAGGCAGACGAGTGAACAGGGTAGCAATAGATAAGCGAGAGAACAGGGCAGACCCCTGGGCGGTGACGCATTCGGCAAGTTGTCTGGTATGCGGGGGTGGAAGCTTGGAGTTGCAGCTCAAGAAGAATGGGTATGATATTTGCGGGTGCACGCAATGTGGTTTCCAGTTCGTCGCCCCGATGCCGGATGAGGAATTTCTTTCACGTTTTTATCAGGAGCTGGATTACTTTCAAAGTGACGGGTCTTTTGGATACTCTGATTACGAGGCCAGGCGGGAAATTTATCTGGCTTCATTTCGATCGCACTTGCGAGTGTTGGAGGGTCATACAGGGGGAGGAAGGCTACTCGACCTGGGCTGCGGCAATGGAGAGTTTCTGAAGTTGGCGCGGGAAGCGGGATGGGAAGCGTACGGTGTGGAAATGTCCGAGTCGAGCCGTCAGGAAGCGGAACGTCGAACCGGGGTGCGGGTCTACTCCTCTGTTCACGATCTCCCCGGCCAATCCGGACCTTTTGATGTGATCACCCTGTGGGAAGTGATCGAGCATTTGCCCCAGCCGGACAAGGTGGTGGGCGAGGTTCTCCCCCTGCTGCAACCCGGAGGTCTGCTCGCGCTGACGACCCCCAACACCCGCAATCTGACCGCGCAACGCTCACCTTCGCAATGGGCGGAGTACAAGCCCCCCGAGCATCTGCTGTATTTTGATTTCAAGACAATTCAACAATATTTGTCCACAAGGTTCAACCTTCAAATGATTGAGGTCAAAGGCATCCACCGGGACCTGCGCCTGGCCTCGTGTGACTGGATTGAGTCTATCCTGGGATGGGCGCTCGAATTACGATCCCGTCACGAAACACGCCTCGATCCCCGGTGGTGGGTCTATGCGGCGTTCGTCCGAGTGCTCAAGGAAGCGCCACGCCGGTTATCGATGACGTGGGGAATGCTCGATCCCAGGCTTGCCGATACGGGAATCTTTGTGCTAGCCAGAAAGTAAACAGGGTCGATGAAAATCCTTTACGCCTCCCATCTCTTTTTGCCGAAGTATTATGGAGGGACGGAGGTCTACACTTATAATATCGCCTCGGAAATGAAACTCCGCGGCCACGATGTCCATGTGCTGGCGTGTGAGTCCTTCAAGACGGGCAAGCGCAATGAAGTCCGCGCCCATGATGATGTCTATGGCGATTTGAAAGTCCATCGAGTGTTTCTGAACATCATGCTCATGGACGACCCGGTCCGCGCGGAGTATTTCAATCCGTATGTGGAGCGGCATCTGATGGATTACTATACGAAAATCCGTCCCGACATCATCCATGCCCATCATTTCGGTTATCTTTCGACCGCCGTCTTTACAGCGGCCCGCAAACTCAAGATCCCCACGGCCTTCACCGCCACGGATTTCTGGCTGGTGTGTCCGAATTCGCAGTTGTTGCGGTGGAATAACACGCTGTGTGAGGGCCCCACGAATATTGCCGATTGTCTCCGCTGTTACACCCATCTCTCGAATCGTGCCAAGAAGTACCGCTGGTTGATCAAGACATTGCCGGACGATATTTTGAAAAGGCTGGTCCGGGCCGCAGTCGAGCTGGGCTCAAAACCGATCTGGCAATTTCGCGTTTTGAAGGCGGCCGGATTGCGCGCCGAATGGAACAGGAATGTGTTTAACTCGGTTGGGCTCTTTATTTCTCCCTCAAACTTCCTGGAATCAATGTTCATCCGGAACGGGCTCACCAATGCCAATCGCCTGCACATTCCGTTTGGGGTCCGGTCGCCCCTGCTGGAATCCAATACTCGGAAAACCCCGTCTCCCGTTTTGAGATTCGGTTTTATTGGGACGATCTCGAAACACAAAGGAGTGCATATTCTGATTGAGGCCTTCAAGGAACTGGGGAAGGATGAGCCGGTGAAGCTCTGCGTTTATGGGAGCCTGGAATTTGATCCGCCTTACGGGACAAGGATTCGCCAACTCGCCGCCGGTGATTCCCGGATTGAGTTTGGGGGAACTTTTCCGCACCAGAACATGGGTGAAATACTCCGTCAGATCGATGTCCTGATTGTCCCTTCAAATTGGTATGAAAACACGCCCCTCGTCGTCTATGCCGCTTTGGCAACGGAAACACCCGTGATTTGCAGCGACCTGGGAGGGATGGCAGAAATCGTCCTGCATGGCAGGAATGGGCTGACCTTCAAGGCGGGAAGTTCCCAGGCGTTGTGCGACCGCATGCGAGAAGTCCTGGCTGACCGGGGCCTGCTGGATCGCCTGCGTCCCGATCGCTCCACCGTTCAGACGGTTGAGCGGAATACGGACGAGCTGGAGAGGGCGTACAGAAATCTTCTCGGGCGTGAGACGGCGACCGATCCCGTGAAGACCCTCGGTGCAGCCCTGGCTCCGCACTGATTCGTGCCCGAATGCGATCACCCACCTTGAGCGCCTCACCCGTTGACATCGTGGTCGTGGCGTGGAACAGCGCGCATACCCTGGATCGATGCCTGGCTTCACTGCGTCAATACCGGGCTTCCAACTCCCGGCTGATGATCATCGATAATGCTTCTCAGGATTCCACGCTGGAAATCTTGCGAGCCCACCGGGATGAGATTTCGAAGCTCATTGAAAACCCTTCGAATCGCGGTTTCGCAGCCGCCTGTAACCAGGGCGCAAGGTCCGGCGAATGCAGTGCGATCCTCTTCCTGAACCCTGACTGCGAGATCCAAGCGGAGACCATCCCCGCCTTGGTGTCCGCTCTTGAATCCGACCCTCGAATTGGTGCGGTGGGTGGAAGGCTGGTCAGTCCCGGCGGGGCCCCCCAATCTGGATTTGCCATCCGCTCCCTTCCCCGTGCGGTGGATTTGTGCCTGGAATCCCTGCTGGTGAACCGGGTCTTCCCGAGAAACGCGTGGAATAAACATTATCGCCGGTTGGATTTCGCCTTTGATAAAGACGCTGAAGTGGAACAACCTGCTGGAGCCTGCTTCATGGTTCGCCGTGCCCTCTTCGAAGAGATAGGCGGATTTGATGAACGCTTCCACCCGGCATGGTTTGAGGATGTTGACTTGTGTCTGCGTCTCCGATCCCGAGGCGCCCGGGTCGTCTATTGCGCAGGAGCCACTGTGGTTCACGCCGGCGGATCGAGCGCTCAATCGATGGTTGCCGGACAAGCTTCGGAGTATTTCTTTCTCAATATGGTCCGTTACTCCAGGAAGCATTTCGGTGGGGCCAAGACCCTTTTGTTGAGGGCGACCCTGGTCTTCGGGATGGTGATGCGGATCTTGGTTCTTACGGCGAGGCCGTCCGCCGGGCGGCATCGACGAGACGCGGATTTCGGGGAAAGACCGGAGGGCCCGGTCCGTGGGGCTTTACTGCGGGCTTATTGGAATGTGATGAAGGGGGCCCTATGGCAATGGCGCCCCTGATCACTGTCTCCATTGTGACGTTCAATGCGCGTGATGAGATCGAACGCTGCCTTCAATGCCTCAGCGCTCAGTCGTTCGATTCCTTTGATATTCACATATGGGATAACGCCTCAACGGATGGCACCGCAGAATTTCTGAAAGCGGTCTCAGATCCCCGCATAACGCTTTTGTGCTCGGAGAACAATGTGGGCTTCTGCACCGCCCACAACCGAATCATCCGAGCATCGGGATCGGAGTTTGTCCTGGTTTTGAACCCGGATTGTTACCTGGAGAGGGATTATCTTGAGCTTGCCGTGAAGGCGGTACGGGAGAACCCGCGGATCGGGGCGGTCGCCGGGAAACTGTATCGGCTCCGCACGCCGGAGGCAGGCCTGGCGGCCGCGCGGAAGGAAGGAGTGCTCGATTCAACGGGGACCTATTTTGTGCCCTCGTTCCGCCACTTTGACCGGGGGTCAAATGAGGTCGAGGGGGGCCGATTCAGCCAGGAGGAATGGGTTTTCGGAGTGACCGGGGCCGCGGCCTTCTACCGGCGCAAAATGTTGGAAGAGATCCGGATCGACGAGGAGTATTTTGACGAAGCCTTCTTTGCCTACCGTGAAGACGCGGATCTCGCCTGGCGGATGCAGAGCTCGGGTTGGCGGTGCCTGTACACACCGCAGGCCGTGGGCTACCATGTCCGCAAGGTGCTTCCCGCCGGGCGCTCCCGCGTGGCAGCCACGCTGAACATGCATTCAGTGAAAAACCGGTTTCTTTTTCGCCTCAACAATGTGGCGTGGCAGACTTGTGCGCGATTCTTCCTTTCCATGGTGTTCAGAGACTGTGCGGTCATCGGCTACACGATCTTGTTCGAACGGTCCTCCCTCCCCGGGTTGGGTTTTGTGATCCGTAATTTTCGCGGGCGATGGGAAAGGCGGAGAAAAATCCTTGAAAAGCGAAGGGTCCCCTTTGCTTCTTTACATCGATGGATTCACTGGCATCCCACCGCGTTTTCGAAGGACACGTTCCTCTAACGCGACAGGCAATGGGGTGAGGGAAGTAGGCAGGCGTCCTCGCCTGCCCCCAAA
>JBAVHJ010000221.1:0-3583 GCA_049685715.1 Terriglobia bacterium
GGTGTATCCAGCTGCTCGACCGTCAGTCCATCCACGGCGGCCCGGAGCCTTGCAGGCGTCTCCGCGATCTGATCGATGAGAAGCTGATGCTTCTCTCCGGTGATGTTTTCGTCCATCTTGAAGGGTCCTATTGGGTATCGTAAATCCATCGCTTTCCTCCTTGGTCAGACACTTTCCGTACTACATTTGCGTATGCCATTCATGAAACTTGTGCTTCGGCCCGGCGTCGGATGGCTCGAAGCCACATCCGCCGGATCAGCGCGCTTCCGGGATAGATGACTCGCCAGTACCTGGCAAAACCGCGCCGTGACGAGGCATCGGTTGCGAACACGCGGGTCTCCGTGGCGACGAGGGAAGCACCAGGGCCGGCATCATCAACCCGGAAGTTCATCGCCGCAATCGCAAAACCCGGCTCGTGGATCGACTTGAAATCCTCGGGTTTCGGTTCCCTCTTTGGCTGGAACCCCGCCGGAGCCCTCACCACGGTCCCCAGCACAATTTCGCGATTGGGTTCCTCTGCCAGAAGCAGGAAACCCGTGCTGGTGGCCACCTCAAGGAGCGGCATTTGTCCCGGCGGATTCAGGATGCTTTCAGGCCCGGGACGGCCCAACCGCCGAATCCATGTCAACGTCTGGAAGAACATGATCTCCTCCGCCGTGACATCTCTAATCGCCCGGTAGACCCGTTCTTTGGACGCCGAAACGCGGGTTGAGTGGACCTCATGAAACTGGTAAATCGGAACAAACCGGTCAAGGTGCCATTGGGCTACCGCAACCCGAGTCTCGCCTGTCGGCAAAATCGACCCAATACCGCTTATGACCAGCCCACACCCGATCAGGATACCCCCTTGCCATCGACTCCAAATTCCCAAAGCCGAAAGCGGCTTAAAAAGCGAAACGCCGCCCAGCAAGGCGGCGGCCAGTCCAAGGTAAACTATGATCACACCGATCATATTCCTCATTTGAATTCGCCCAAATGACGAGATTCGGGCGCAGAGGGAACCCAACAACCCTGATTGAAAACCCTTCCCATCGGCATGTGGGATGGCTCTTCCTGAACCGGAATTGTCCCGAACGGATTGGAATGCCAACGATACACAATCGCAGTTGAAAAGTGAAGCCTCATAGGCAACACACTGTACATCAATAGGAGATGCCGATCCTGGGCAAGGTCTCGCAAATACCACGTGAGGTGGAACGCGAAAACGGGACCGAGGGTAACGTCGAACGGCCCTACACTTTGTGCCCAGCCAGCGAGGGCACAATCGAGCTCCTCAGCCCAATCCAAATCCACATAGCCGTCCCGGAGGCTACGCCGGACCTCATTCATGAGCGCCACTTCCTGATGACCGGTCATCAAGAACTCCCCGTACACAGCAACTACGCCGAGCGCCACCAGCAACATCACAATCAAGATTTCCCAAGAACGGGGACGATGAAAAAATCCTGTCCTGTGAGGACTCGAACGGCTGGTTTGAATCGGCGGCTTCTTGATGAATGTCCTTAGCCTGTGCGTCACCGCTCCGTAAGAATATCGGAATGAGTCTCGCGAGTGGCGTTGCGCAAGGTGCTGACAGCAGCTTGATGTGCCGGAGATCTTCCAGCATACACTGCATGCCCCGTGATTGCACTCCTTGATCAAATCAAAATCGACATAAGATGGCTTGCCTCCCGGTTTGCCAAGGAAGGACGCTTCGAGCGAGATTTTTACATTATTCATTCCGCATTCGCTTCGATTCAAGAATGAAGGCCTCCAATCCATCGCGGAGGGAGCTGGCGCTGCCTATGCGCACAAAAAATGAAAGCTCCATTTGGCGTCCTCTTTGGCGCTGCCCCAAGTGCGGACGACCGTTTGCCAACCGGAATCAGTCACACTCTTGTGGTCATTTTAAGGTCAGGGAACATCTCCATGGAAAAAACAAGCAGGTCGTCTCGCTCTACGATGAAGATTCGCAGCAAATCTTGCTCCAGCGGCTTTTAGTCTGGCCTGACCCAGACAAACGCAATCCCCCACCCTATCAAAATGCCCTCCAATTGATTTGGAACCATGATTGCGGAGTGAAAATATGCACAACGCCAGAGATTCATTGACTTTATTCGCCCTGTCGTTAGAATAGGGGGTCAACATTCATCCCTTTTGGTAGTCCCTCATGGCTGGAGGGACTCACTCGTAAATCGACTGAGAACACAGACGGAGCGTGATGACTCTTTCTTTCTCCGAGCACTCGTGCCGTCTCTTGAGAAGAGGGATGTTGTTCTCGTGAGGCTTTGTCAAATGATCGCGAGGCTACCGGAATGGACAGAACAACCTCCCCCCAATGCACCACCGGGGTGAGGATTCTGTGCATTCCGTTTTGAATCCGAATCCTGGCTCACCCCTGGGGAAGGAATAGACCGGATTTCAAAGGCTTCTCGGGAGCCGCGTGATCTCCAAATACAGATCCATCCACGCTCAAATGTCCAGGAGGTAAAATATGGCTAATATTAAAGTCGCTGTGATCAATTCATGCACCGTTTTGACCGACAACCAGATAAACGCAGCCATCCCCGCGCTTCAGACTCAAGTCCACCGGGACTTGGCTCCCGCCTGGGGGATTGATGCAGATCTGACCTTTGTTCCGAAAGACACCCAGCCCCCTTCGGGGTCATGGTGGCTGGTTCTACTCGATAACTCAGACCAGGCCGGGGCGCTGGGTTATCACGATCTCACCCAGGAAGGGCTGCCCCTGGGAAAGGTTTTCGCGGGAAGCGATCTGCAACTGGGCTATGAGTGGACCGTGACGACCAGTCACGAGCTGCTCGAAATGCTGGTTGATCCCGACGTTAACCTGACGGTCTTCACTCAACCCAATGCCCAATCCGGAACCTTGTATGCTTACGAAGTTTGCGATGCCTGTGAAGCCGACGACCTGGGATACAAAATCGACAACACGCTCGTCTCCGATTTCGTCTTCCCGGCTTGGTTCGAATCTTTCCGGACTAAGGGAAGCACGCAGTTTGATTTCGGCAAGCAGATTCAGGCGCCCTTCCAGTTGGCGGCGGGCGGCTATATTGGTGTATTTGATGTCACCAAGGGTACAGGCTGGCACCAAATCACGGCTGAGGGGGCAGCTCTGACGTTCGATATGCGACCACGGCTCGGCAGCCGCCGGGAACGTCGTCGAACCCCCCGCGAGCAGTGGTTGAAGAGCTCACTCCGAAAGGCAAAGGCCAAGGGCGCGTAGAACTCCTTTCCGAATACGGTGGCAGGAGAACGTGCTGGCAATAGAATTCGGAAGGCCAGATCTCCCGAACGGCTGCCCACAGCCGCCTCGATTCAAAGAAATATTGCACGGTCCTTAGGCCCGGGAGGTCTGGCCTGTTTCTTCGTTTGGGGCAAGGAAAGAGGTCGGAGGGCCGGCCTCAGTTCAAGGGTGTCTGTGTGCACAGCCCATGCTGATGAATCCCTGATGAGCGCCTTTCGAGATGGGGCCATTTTGCTCATGGTTCACCCGCCATCGTCTTCACCTTCCCTTTCCGTATTTCGACACGCTTTCACCTTGCTCCGCAAGTCAAAACGTCCTAAGATGTGCCCATCCTAAGTC
>JBAVHJ010000222.1:0-10680 GCA_049685715.1 Terriglobia bacterium
CTCCTGCCCTCATCGATGAAGGGCACGCTTAAGATCGCGTCCCCTGATTCCTTCTCCCGGCTAGCGAACCGCCCTCCTGCTGGACTTAAGAGCTGGCAAGCTTGCGAGGGCCTCCACCCAAGTGGAACCTGCCCGTTAGCCTCTCGCCTCCCTCTCCGGGTATCGCACCTCTAACTGTTAAATGCACACTAGATAAGGGCTCAAAATTCGTTTCCCATGTAACCCCATAAATCGTGCCGGCTGATTAAAACGCGCAAAGCGATTAAATGGTTTAGAAGAAGGGTCCTGTTTTGTGTCATCGGCGCATTCGAAGAACCCCTGTGAAATCGTGGTTTTTTCGAAAGTCTTAAAGCAGAGAATTTGGAGAAGTTCATAGAGCGGGCGGCCAGGCAAGACCAGGAGCCGATCACAGCGGCGGCCTTCTCCCAGTCGACGGGCAAGATCTGAAATTTCAAATTTGAGATCGGGAACTGAGGGGTGACGGACATGACGAGCCGCCACGACGAAGCGGGACAAGGCGGCTATCGGACTTGAAACCCACACCCCCGATCACTCTCCCCGGAGAATGAAGAGGAGATCGTGATGTGTTTCCTCCCTCTGATCAGACCGCAGCTTCCAATTCGGAAGTCAGATTCAATGGGGCGTAAAGAATTGAAATCGAAAAATCTCATGCCAACCCCATACTCCCGGTCATCCAAGCAGTCAGAGCGACACGCTTAGGTTTCTCTTGGACAGCATTGCCCATAAATCTGTAAGAGTTTTCATGAATCTGCCGATGAATAAGGTGTAGGCTTGGTCCTCAACTATTAATCGTCATTTGTTTTGTCATTCAATCTTTATGAAAAGGATGACCGTAACCAAGCAATTTGTTGTTCTCCTCCTTCTCGCCTTTGGAGTGGCGCTGGGTTTCACGATTCAGTTGACTTCCCGCTTTTCCAGATTTTCAACCCAAGGGACGCAGCTGACAGAAGGTCTCCAAAAAACTCTCGCCCTCAGCCAGGAATTGCTGACCGGGGCGGCCGAGGAAACCAGCCTCCTTTATGGGCAGTTTGGAGAACTCGACCCCCAGTTCACGACCAAGCTCGATGAGATCAATTTCCAGTTGGGTGAAACCATCCTGAAGTACTTGCGGCTCGATCTGGGAGAGAACGAACGTCTTGCCGTCGAGAGAATTCGCGAGCTTTATTCCGAGCTGGGGATCCAATCCCGACAGATCTACGAACAACTGCGCCATGGAGAGCGCCGCCAGGCACTTCAACGGGTCAAGCAGGCCGAAGGATTGAAAGGCAGGATCGATAAGGAATTCGCAACCCTCAATGATTTACAAGTCCGGAAACTGGAGCAGATGCTGTTGCAGTCAAACCGAGCGGTCAAGTACGGATTCATCGCCATCTACGGGTTTGCGGACTTGCTCCTGATCATGCTGATCGCCTTCATGCTTCTCCTGCGAAAGCGCATTCTGGTGCCGTTACACTCAGTTCTTGAAGCCATCGATCGGATCCGGCGAGGTGATTTCTCTGCACGGGCACCCGTGGGGCGGCTGGACGAGAGCGGAGTGCTGGCCCAAGGATTCAATTTTATGGCCGAATCGCTGGCCGAGAGTTACAAGGGATTGGAACGAAAAGTCGAGGAACGGACCCAGCAGCTTCGCGAACTGCGAATACAGTTCGTCCAAGCGGAAAAAATGTCAGCCATGGGCCGGCTCGTGGGTGGAGTAGCTCACGAATTGAATAACCCCCTGACGGTCATTCTCGGTTTCACTGAGATGGAAATAAAGAAGCTCACCGCCCGTCATGCCGACCCGAAAACAATCAAGCTGATGGAGGACATCTATTTTCAAGCGGAGCGCTGCCGGCGGATTGTCGCCAATTTGCTCCAGGTGGCTCGCCGCCAGGAGCCGCACCTGGAGCCGATCAGAATCAACGGGGTCATCGAGCAGGTTCTCCAACTTCGTGATTATGAGTTAAGTACGCGAAATATCCGGATGGCCCGGAAGTACGATTCCACTGATCCACTGATCCAGGCGGATCCCCATAAGATGCAGCAGGTGGTCCTCAACATTTTGAACAACGCCATTGATGCGATTCAAGAAAGTGGCCGGGAGGGAATCATCCAGGTCCGGACCAAATTGGAGGGCGATAAGTTCATCCTGGAGTTCTCGGATAACGGAACGGGGATTGTTGACCCGGACCGGATCTTCGATCCCTTTTACACCACCAAGGAGGTGGGAAAAGGCACGGGGTTAGGTCTCAGCGTCTGCTATGGAATCGTCCAGGAGCATGGAGGTGAAATTCTCGCGGAGAACCTTGAGCAGGGTGCCCGTTTTGTGATTACGCTTCCCGTTGGGAAGGTGGGTATTCCTCCCGAAGAAAAAGGTGCCCGACCCTCCGCCGGGATGGGGGGCGAGAAGCACATAGGTAACGCCTTGCTCGTGGATGACGAAGAATCCCTCCTGGAGCTGCAGATTTCGATCCTCTCTCGCATCGGGGTTGAGGCCCATGGGGTCAGCTCCGGGGAAGAGGCCGTCCGGTTTCTTCAAACCTCCCCCGTCGATCTCATCGTCTCTGATGTCCGGATGCCAGGGTCAATCGATGGGCCGCGTCTCTATGAATGGGTTTGCATCCACCGTCCCGAACTGCGCAAACGGTTCGTGTTCATCTCCGGCGATGTGTTGGCCATGCAACGCGGGGAAATTAGTTCCCTCCGAGAGGTTCCCACTATTCAAAAGCCATTTCAAATCGAAGATTACCTCCGCCTGATGCAACAGCTTCTGAAAACATGAGGATCTCGCGCATGAAACAAGCTCTTCTCCTCCTGCTCATGGCCCTTGCTCTCCTGTCAATGGCCTGCAACACCCAACCCAATCGAGTGGTGATCGGCGTCGTGATTAATCAGACCCAACACCCTGCGATCCAACTGGCGGTCAACGAGATCAATGCCGGTGGGGGCATTGATGGAGTCCCCCTCGAAATAGCGGGAATGGATTGGGGTGAGATCGGACCGGTTGACACCCGAAGTATTCTAACCATGGGGAAGCGGTTTGATGAGACCAAAAACCTTGTAGCGGTCATCGGCCACAGTGACAGCACCGCTACTCTATCTGCCGCGGCATTTTATAACCTCCACAAAATCCCGCAAATCGTCACCATCGCCACCAATCCATCGATCACGAATATCGGCAACTGGACTTATCGCCTCTGCTTGTCCGATGCCGCACAGGGGCCGGCGCTGGCGGAGTATGCGGTCAGAGATCTGCAAAAGAAGCGGATCGCAGTGTTCTATGTGAACGACGAATATGGAAGAGGCCTGGCCCGGCTTTTTGAGAAACGAGTCGAGGAGTTGGGTGGAGAAATTGTTTCAAGCGTCATGCACCGCAATGTCCTCAAACCCGACGATGAGAACCTGATCACATCGGTTTTGTCGGAGATGACCGGTAAAGACTCACCCGACCTTTTCGCTCTCTTCCAGAGAACGGGAGCGTCGGGTTGGACCATTCGTGCGATCCGCAAGGCGGGAATTCAGGCGCAAATTTTGGGCGGGGACACCCTGGGGGCTACCGATTTTGTTGCCAGCCCACCCGAGGCGACTGAAGGAATCCGGATGTCCCAATTCTTTTTGCCTCAGGCCAATGGGGAGCGATCCATGAAATTCGTTCGCGATTACCTGGAGTTCGCACACCAGATGCCCGATTACGGGCATGCCTTTGCGTATGATGCGGTCTATCTTATCCGGGATGCGGTTCGGTATGGAGGCTTCAGCCGGGAAGGGGTCAAGTCCTATCTTGATCGTATCATCCGGGAGCAGATCGAAACCACCGGCGTCGCCGGGCCCTATACCTTGAATGCCGACCACGATGCCCGCCGTTCACTTGCCATTGTAGAAATCCACAACGGGAAGCAGCGGTTCGTTAAGGCGCTCTCCATAAATTAGACCCGAACTCCGAAGTTGAGATTCCTTTAACCGGCAAGCCGGGTCAAGCGATTCTGAAACTCGCCTTAGGCGAGCTTCTTCAATTCTTCTCCAAACATTCGAATATGTTCGGGGGTTGTCCCACAGCATCCCCCCACGATGTTGGCCCCCGCTCGAATCAGATCCGGCACCCTGGCAGCCATCTCCTCTGGGGCTCGTCGGTATATGATTTCACTCCCCGCAAGTTCGGGCTGGCCGGCATTAGGCTGCACGATGATAGGCTTCGGGGTGCATGCCCTCAATGCACGCACAATCTGTTCGTGATCCTCCATTTCCAACTGCGTGCCACAATTACAACCCACCACATCCGCGCCCGCTCGGCCCATCGCTTCTGCAGCCTGTTCGGGCGAGAGGCCCATCATCGTTCGATAACCATCCCTGACCTTTCCGAATGTCATCATGGAGATAATAAGGCGGGCCCCGGCTTCGCGGGCAGCGCGAATGGCCACGTCCGCCTCCTCTGCCGAGGTCATCGTTTCAATGACGATGAGATCTGCTCCCCCCGCAAGCAAGGCCTGCGCCTGTTCCCTGAATCCATCAAAGGCCTCTTGCGGAGACGTTTCTCCGAGCGGTTCGAGAAATCCCCCGAACGGTCCGATGCTGCCCATGACCCAGGCTTTGTCAGCGGCCACCTCGCGGGCCAGAGCCGCTGCCGCTCGATTCAGTTCCTCAACCCGTGCTTCCAAACCATAAGGGAACAGAGCCAGCCGATTCCCCCTGAAGCTGTTGGTGGTAAGGAGCTGGGCGCCCGCCTCGACATAGGCTAAATGCAGCGACTTGACCTTTTCGGGACTCTCAACATTCCACAGTTCGGCATTGGCCCCCGGCTCCAGACCCATCCTTTGGAGTTCCGTACCGATGGCGCCATCGGAAAGAAGGATTTGGGTTTGAAGGGATTCCAGGATATCGAGTCTCATAAGCGGCAGCGCACTCTTAAAGCCGCGCCCTACTCAGGAATCATGTCTTAATGATAATTTCCAAACTGCTCCGCGGCTTCATGTAATTTCAAGATATTGTCCGGCGGCGCATGCGGGGCGATGGAGCAGGCGGAACTCAGGATGTAGCCCCCACCCGGGGCCGCCACCTCGATGCAGTGCCGGGCTTCCTCCAGAACCTTCTCGGGCGTGCCATTCAGAATCACGTTGACCGGATCCAAATTCCCTTTGATAAAGAGATGCCCTCCAATTCGCTCTTTGGCATCTGCCAAGTCGACATTGCCGAGGGGGGGCGGATCCAGGGTGTCAATGCCGTCTGTGCCGGTCGCCTCCAGAAGGTCCAGACGATCCCCAATCAGCCCGCAGGTGTGCGTGTAAACCGGCACGTCGAATTCTGAATGGATCCCTTCAATCACCTTCCTTTCGAAGGGCAGAACGAATTCCCGATAATGCTCAGGCGAGATGAAACCACTCCCCGCGAAGGCCGACGACATCAAAACAGCATCGACCCCTCGCGCGGCTTGCCCGCGACCTAAAGCAATGGCCCCCTGCGTGAGTGCCTCGAGACAAGCCTTGAACTTGCCCGGATCATCCATGAGCGCCAGTAGACCTTGGGTGTAATCCATCAGTTCCAGGAGTTGAGTGAACGGAGAAAAGATCTCACTATGAATTGAAACCTCTTCACCCGCATGCTGCAAGACGTAGTCGAGGGTATCGAATTGCCAGGGTGGGAAGAAGAAATCCTCCTCCCGGGCGGGTTCTTCCAGAAATCCCCAGTAGTAGGGATAGGTGATCCCACTCATCTCGTGAGGTTCGATGTAAAAGAGTTTTTCCGGTTGGACCACATCGAAAGCGGCGAAGTATCGGCTCCCGTCTTCACGATAAACATGGGGGTTGTCGTCCCGGGGACACACCGTGGTCCAGCCGTTGATCCAATGGATGGTCTTCTCCCCGTTGGACTCTTCAACGCGCTTGATGTAGGACCTCCAGTTGGGATCCCGCCCGGGAAGATTCACCAGGATGCCGTCGAATTGATATCGGCGCTGGAGGGTGATCAAGGATTCACCGAAGGCCTCCGTGGAATGCCAGATCTCTACCTCCGGGAGATCACAATGAAGGAAGTAGTGGCCCAAGGCCAACTGGGACATCACCGGCACACGGTCCGGCTCTTTATGACGCATCGCCGCTGCCATTCGTTCCTTGCTGTTCAAGGGAGACCCTCCTTGTTCCTGAATTTCACCCCGACACTGTTCATCCCGGCAATTAAACCCTCTTCGAGAATGAGACGGGGCGCAAATCCCTCCTCAAGCGCTTCTCGGGTCAGCCTTTCTGCCGCTCCGGCATCCCCCCGAACCAGGCTCGTCGAAATGTCTTCAAGTTGCATTGGAAGGCACCCCTGCCGGGACTCATGGAAACCGATGGACCCCGCTCATCGATTTGGAGTCCCGTCATCAAGCACAAAAAATCCGCCCCACTGACCCGGGGCGGATGATGCATTACCGGCTTCAAGAATCCAAGATCATAGCGCTCCACCCGGAGCATTCCGGGTTTCTTCCTTCGGTAACTCGGGAGGCTTCACATAGTCAACGGGGATAGTCCCGGTGAGCGTCTTGAGCCAGACGCTGATGAACTTGACGTCATCACTGCTCAAGGCCTTCCCCAGCTGATATTCGGCCATCAGGCTGACCGCTTTGTCCAGGGTCGCGACGGATCCATCATGATAGTACGGTCCTGTTTTCTCCACATTGCGCAGCGAGGGCACCTTGAACTTCATCCTGTCCGCTTCGTTCCGGGTGACCTGGAATCGTCCCGGATCGGATCGGTCCGGCCAGTTCTTGGCAACTCCCAGCTTCATGAACGTCGTAGCCCCGAGGAGCGGACCGGAGTGACACATCTGGCAGCCGGATTCAACAAACTTGTTGAAACCGATCTTTTCCAAATTGGTCAGCGCCGCCTTGTCCCCTTTGAGGAAATTGTCCCAACGGGAGGCTGTCATCAGCTTGCGCTCAAAAGCGCCGATTGCCTTTCCCATGTTGTCATAGTTCACGGGATCCTTGTCTGCGGGAAACGCTTTCTTGAAGGCGACCACATAACCCGGGATCGACTTCAGTACCGCCACGACGGCCTTGTCATCGGGCATGGCCATTTCCACGGGGTTCAACACCGGCCCCTTGGCTTGCGCTTCCACGTCAGCCGCGCGACCATCCCAAAACTGGGCCACATGAGCCGCCGCATTGTACACGGTAGGAGAATTGCGGCCTCCCAGCTGTCCTTTGAATCCCTTCGATCGGGCCTCATTATCCACTCCGTACCGATCCAGTTGGTGGCAGGAGTTGCAGGAAATATCCTTGCCCTTTGATAAACGCTTTTCAAAAAACAGCATTCGCCCCAAAGCAATTTTTTCGTCGGTGAGGGGATTGCTCGCGGAAGGAACCACTTCCGGCAAGGGTTGGAACTGCTTCAGGTCATCCGGGTTGATTTCGATATTAGAAAAGTTGACACCTTTGTGCTGCGCAAACAGAATCGAGGGCCCTCCACTCTTACTGCTCAATGCACTGATGAGCGTTACCAAGAAGAGGATAACGAAAACAAGTAAAATGATCTTTTTCATACACAAACCTCCTGGGTATAAAACAGAATTCCGAAATGCACTTGGAGTGGGCCTATTGGTTTCCACTGGCTGAGCAAGACCCCTGGTCCTGGTTCAAATTGTGCAACTCAGTGCAGAGTCTCCCCATTGTTCCCCGGCTCGAGGATCTCATGATTTCTGGACAACGTGATCTAGATGAATGCTCAAGATCGATCTGCAGGCTCCAACTCAAATCGATTGAATGCTAACAAAATCTGCAGGGCATTTGCCCCGGAATGAAACGCCTCCCTGGTGCGGGTGGTAAGCCGCATCCACCATTGGAGAATTCTCAACTCCCACGAGGTAAACCTACCATCCGACGCCAGATATTCTACCGCAATTACTGCATTCAGGTCTTGGTTTTCGTTGTCATCGAGGGCGGATGCTCAGACTCGCAACCCGCATGAACAATGGTGGGATCCATGCGAGGGGTCCTACTGGTCTACTTAACCAGGGCGATGGCAGTGTGAAGCCTGGCTGTGATTCTCATCTTCTCCCGGCAGTAGATGTTAAACAAGGCCAGGGCGCGATCCGCAGTCCGAAACGTCGGGATCCCGCGCGCTTCCAGCAGCCTTGTCATGGGATCGTACAAAGAACCGCTGTCAATCACGGCCATCCAGGGCTTGGAGATCTCATCTCTGAGCCTGATCATCCGCATCGCGATCGAATCCTCGTGAAACAGATCATCACGATATCCCTGGCCTGGTGGCAATGTATTCAGGGCCGAGGTCAGAGGAACACAGCCGATGATCCCAACATCCACTTGCGCATCTTCCATGACCGCCCGAATGGTCTGCTCGTAAGCGAGATCCTCCGTCATGGGGGTCAGATCGATAGGATTGTGGATGTCAACAACCCGCTCAATTCGCGCTTCCATGAAAATGTGTTGGAGCCGGGACACGGTGGATACCTGAAAAGAGGATAACCGGAACTGACCCAGATTATCGGCAATCGCCACACATTCGAACCCGGCATTGGAGACAGCTCCCAGGCGCCACCCTCCCACCTCCTTGTCCCTGAAGGAGACGAACAACCTCGTTAAGTCCTCAAAGTCGCCGAGGGTCTCAGCCACAATCACCCCCGCGCACTCGGCCAACTGGCGTGTGACCGCATAGTCTCCGGCGATGGAGGCGGTATGGCTTGCTGCAGCGTGCGCACCCGCCGGGGTCCGACCGGCGCGGTAAAATAGAATTGTCCTTCCAGTGGCTGTGATCTCAGAAGCGGCCTCGAGGAACCTCAACCCGTCCAGAGGCCGGAAGCCCTCAACATAAACGACAAAAATTTCAATCTCTGGATCGTCCTTCAAATACATCAGGTAATCGCCCACCGTCAGATCCATCTGGTTGCCCATTGTGATGGAATACTTGGGGTTGAGGTCGGCGAGCTTGCTGGCTTTGGCCACCGCCAAGGCACCGCTCTGGGAGAGGATTGCGACCGGCGAGACCGGCCCTTTCGGCACAGGAAGTTTGTACTGCGGGATAAACATCGTGTCGTAATGCCCCGGGTGCGAGGTGATGCCCAGGCAATTTCCACCATTGATGACCGGACCACCCCAGTCGCTTAGACGCGATTCGTCCAGGGTTTTCTGCATGCGGGAAACCATCTCCTCTGTTCCCTGCTTCTCCTCCAGCCCGCCGGGAATGAGGATGATGCTCTCCGCTCTCCGTTCCTTAATGATGTCGGTGATCATTCCGGGCGCTTGCGCCGCGTCGATGCTTAAGATGAGCAGATCCACCTGATGGGGCAGCGATGTAACATCCGGATAACAGGGGCAGCCTTCGAGGCTGTCAACGCCCGGTTTGATCACCGCAATCCGGTCCCTGGAAAACCCTTCCCGTATCAGGTTATTGAGAATGATGTGACCGGGGTTTAGCCTTTCAGAGACACCGATGATCGCCACGGACTGGGGTTGGAGAAGATTCTTGATTTTGTGAATGGGGCGCCCATGGGCTCTCGTCTTGGACTCCCGCCCCAGTTTGACCAGAATATCCAAAGCCATCAACCCATGCCCGGCAATGACGAGAGGGTTGATCTCACACTCGGAAATCAGTTCCGGCATAAAAGAGACCGATAGTTCCCCGAACCTTCGCACGACCTCTGTGATGCGCTCCAGGCCGATCCGCGGACGCTGTCCTCTCAGCCCACCCGTAATCAGCTGGATCGCAGCAGGCTGTTGGAGCAGGAGGACAAGATCATCCGGCGCCGTTAATTCGGGTGAATGAATCGAGACGTCTGATCCCGGCTTGAAATGACTCGCGAGAAACTCCGCGTATATACCACCGGGGCCAAAAGTGATAACGGGGCCGAAATCCTCCGTCCATCGAGCCCCCAACAAGAGCTCGTTGCCCAAAGCGGAATCATAGGAGATATATTGATTCAACGTGAATCCAACAAGCGCTTCCCCCCGAAACCTCCTCTCCATGGCACTGACCGTCAGGACAATCGCATCCAGTTCTTTGGGAACAATGGCGACTCCCCCGACATCGCTCTTGTGAAGAATCAGGGGTGAGATTACTTTAATGACGATCTTGTTTCCGGAAAAGAGTGAGAGATCGGCTTTCGTGACGGCCAGGGTGTCTTTCACGAAGAGGTGGGCCGGCACCGGAATGCCCATCGCTTCCAATATCGCCAAACCTTCGGTTTCTAATAACGCAATCTCACCACGATCCCTGGCGTTGCGGAGAATCTGCGAGATTTTTTCAAAATCGATCCTCATACCCAACCCTCCTGATAAACCACTTCTCTCCACACAGGCGCGGGACTAGCCCTCGAACTCCCTGCCGTCGGACCCGGTTCGTCGACGCTGCTTAGGATTTTTCCCGGTTGAGGAGGCCTGAAGTCTTGGGATGGATGGTCCGATGGGTGAAGGTCAGGTTTTGCTGAAGAAAGGAATCAAGGGGTTTTATTGCGATAACCACTAAAAAATTAGAAATGAATCAGGCCTTCAATGGGTTCTCAGCGAGATTTCACACCAGAACATTCCTTGATTCTCAATAGGTGGAAAAGATTCTCTTCAGCCCCCCAACCCAAGTGGTTTCGACTTCAAAAAGAGAAACCTGCATCACAATCAATCAGGCCCAACGTCCCCGGACAAAATCAAAGATCAAACCTCTCAATTAGCGCCGGCCTCTTACTCTGTAGTTCGGA
>JBAVHJ010000223.1:0-5576 GCA_049685715.1 Terriglobia bacterium
GAGAAGGTGGTTCTATATGCCGGGGACTCGTTGAGAGGTGAAGCCAAATCAGGTTCTGGCAAGTGATATGTCCGACTGAAATTGCGGTGCTTCGGGAGCAATAGGTTTGTTTAGAGCCTTTCGATACCCGGAGCGCTTAGTGCTCAGTTGGGTGAAGCCCATCCGGGAGAGGGTAGCTCCCGGACTTTGCCTGTTGCTTTTGAATGAGCCGGTCCGCCGGGAAAGAGATCTAAATCCATGTCAATGTTTGCCGCGATCTTTTTCTGCGTTTCAGTCGCTTTCCACATTATTGCACTGACTTACCTCTTCCGTTTTCTCAGAGGCCGGGTCGTGGTGGGACCGAAATTTGCATCCCTGGGGCGATTTCAGGGGCCGATGAGAGAGTTGAAGGGTCTTGAAAAAAGCCGGATAGCCGTTCCACAGTCCGCGGTGCTTGCTCCTGATGCTCCTCCGTATCCTGCACACTGGGATCTATCGACTCTTTCAGCTCAAGGAGCCAATGGGATCCTCAGGATGCCGCAAGTTTTCAAAGTGCGGATTGGTGACGCAAAGCATAGGGAGGAAGAAAGGGAGTTTGTGGGAATGGCCGACTCCTCGAAGCAGGCCGCCGAGTTCGCCCTGTCACTGGTCTCCGACTGTGAGTCCCCTCTGGTTCTGGGTGTGGAGAAAATCTCGATCTTGGATGTCTGAGGAAGCAGTTGTCAGTTCTCAGTTGCCAGTGAGAAGCTGTGAGCTTTTAGCTATCAGCAAGCAGTTGTCAGTCCTTAGCTGCCATTGATGTTCGATCCGTCCAGGGAATTCGTCTCCACATTCATGGTCGACATCGCAGACAGATCTGTTTTCGAAAATAGACAGAGACAAAGTACGGCAAATCTTGTGATCTTCCTGTCTTTGCTGATAGCTGACTGCTGAAAGCTGACAACTTCTCACTGGCAACTGACAACTGGGAACTATGGTGATAATCCCACGCGACGCAGCAGTGCCGCAAACCTCGAATCAGATCGAAGGTTGTCTAGATTCGGGTCCACCTTCAACCAGACCAGGTAGAAAGGACGTTCCTCATAGGCCTGGTCGAGCCACTGGAGCGCTTTGTCTTTCTCACCCAGGCCGGCATAGACGATGGCCATATTGTAAGGTGAAACGTAACTCCGCGTGGAGGCCTGCTTCAACGTCTCGATCACCTTCTCTGCCTCACTCCGCTTGCCCGATAAGGCATACGCATGGCCAAGCGACGCGTCGATCTCGGGGATGGCATCCTCGATCAATTTCGCATTCTGGAACTCCGCGATGGCTTCCGGAAGCTTTCCGGTCTGTTCGTAGCATCTCCCCAGAAACACATGGGCCCACCAGTAATTCGGGTTTGCCCGGACGACCTCTTGAAGCTGTCGGGTTGCTTCCTTGTAGCGGCGAGCGAAGTAAAGATTGACGCCCATGTAGGTGTTGACCTGGGGCGAGAGAGGATCCAGTTCAATGGCTCTTTTGGCCTCTACAATTCCTTCGTCGACTCTTCCTGTCCAGGCCAGGTAGGAGCCGTAGAACTGGTGAGCGGAGGCATCGTTGGGATTGAGCTCCAGGGCGCGTTTTAATTCTCGTTCAGCAGCCGCCCAGTCATAGTCGTACCAGTAATAAACTATGGCCAGAGAGGTGTGGGCCTCCGAAAGCGCGTTGTCAATCTTCAAGGCGCTTTGGGCCGCCGCTTTGGCCTTCGGCATGGCTTCGCTGGGCGAAAGGAACCAGTCCGCGGCTGTTACGAAGTAATAAGCGACCCCATCATAGGCCAGCGCATAGGTGGGATCCTTGGCAATCGCCTGGTTGAAATAGTCGAGTCCCTTGTCCAGGCCTTCTTTGGTAAACTTGGCTGCGAAGTACCGCCCCTTGAGGTACAACTGATAAGCCTCGGTGTTCTCCGTGTATTTCTTCGTTAACCGGTCCTTCTCGGCGCCCGTCAACCTCACCCGCAGTTTCTCTGAAATTTCACTGGCAATATTCCTTTGCAGGGGAAGGATATCTGAAAGTTTCCGCTGATACTGTTCGCCCCAGAGGTGGCTGTTGTTGCGCACGTCCACGAGTTCGGCGCTGATGGAGAGATCGTCGCCACGCTGCAAGACCCTGCCCGTCAGTACGACCTGGACTTTGAGTCTTCGGCCGGCCTCCTGGACATCGAGCTCGCGGCCTTTGTACTGAAAGACCGAACTTCGTGACATCACCGTGAGATTCGGCAACTGGGCCAAGCTGTTGATGAGACTTTCGGTGATCCCGTCTGAAAGGTATTCGGTGTTGGGATCTGCGGTGACGTTGACAAAGGGGAGGACCGCGAGAGAATTTATGGTCTTCCCGCTGCGGGTTTGGATATAGATCGCAACGATTACCGCGAGGAGGAGCAGAGCAAGAACCAGGATTGTACTCATCTTGTGGCGTTTGATTTCAGTGACCAGATACTCTGCGCTGGACGGCACTTGGGGTACAGGTGGGGGGACAGACTCGACGGCCGCCGCCTCTCCGCCCCTGACGATTGCCTGTGTTCCGCTCGAGCTGGTCTGGCTCGTCCGTACGCGTTTCGCCTCAAATTCCAAATCATCTTTAAGGCTTTTCAAGTCGATCTGAAAATCTTTGGCGGTTTGATAACGAGCCTCCCGATCCTTGCGCAATGCCTTGCTGACAATCCGTTCAACCTCGTTCGAAACATCGCGGGCATATCGGGCGAGGGGGGCAGGCTCGCGGTCCAAAATCGCCGCAATCACCTCACTCTTGCTCGGGCCGTCGAAGGGACCGACCCCAGCGACCGTTTCATAGAGCACTGCGCCCAAACTGAAGATGTCGGTGCGGGCATCCACCGTGACTCCCCGCACCTGCTCGGGAGACATGTAACTTACCGTCCCCACCACCACACCCGTCTCCGTCTGGACCGTGGCCCGGGTGGGCGACTCTGAATCACATGTCTCGGGCTCCGTCAATTTGGCCAGGCCAAAGTCCAGGACTTTGACGTAGCCATCCGGACGTAGCATGATGTTTTCGGGCTTGATGTCGCGATGCACGATCCCGGCTTGATGAGCAGCAGCTAAAGCGCCGGCCACTTGAATGGCGATATCGAGGGCCCGGGTCTGGGTAATCTTTGCCTTCGCCAGTTGGTGGCGGAGCGTTTCTCCTTCGATAAACTCGGTGGCAATGAAATGGAGGTTTTCGGCGCGCCCGACATCGAAGATGGTAATGATGTTGGGATGATTCAAGGCGGAGGCGGCGCGCGCCTCCTGCTCGAAGCGGAGGAGTCGTTCCTGATTCTGGATAAATTCGGCCGGCAACAACTTCAGCGCTACCTTGCGACCCAGGCGCGTGTCTTCAGCGAGATAAACCTCTCCCATCCCACCAGTACCGAGATGAGAAAGAACCCGGTAGTGAGAGAGGACGGCTCCTTCTTCGATCGGTTCTTTCATTGTTGCTGGTCTGATCTATAGATGGGTAGAAACTTCCTGAGGTTCTGCAATTCCGTCATGAAATGATTCCCCGCGAGTATACGCCCCCTCAAATTTAGGGGCAAGTTAAGGGAATGATCTGCCATCGGTCAGGGATGAAGAAGATAAGGTGTAGAATGCAAAATGAAGAAGAATTGCATTTTCATGATGATCATTGTGCCGGCGCCGGAGCGCGCCTGAGTCCCTGAAGACGCGTAAGAGGATGCAGTGAGGGGGTCGGATGAATAGCCGTTGGCTGGGATTACGAGGACGATCATTGCGACTTCTCATGCTCCTCGCTCTGTGCCTTGTGCATCCAGCCTACTCTCAAGAACCCTACTGGGGAGATCCCCGGGCGGACGCCCAGACGTGGCAGGAGAAGGAAAAAGAGGAACCAGCCGAACAGCATCATCACCCCGCTCCGCTTCCTGAAAAGGTTGAGAAAACTCAAACGCCCGAACACGATCATTCGAAGATGGAAAAGATGTCCATGCCGGAAATGGAGATGCCGGAGTTGAACCCCTCAGGGATGTTTTTGATGGAGCAGGGTTCCGGCACCAGCGTCAATCCGGGTTCCTCACCCATGCATATGAAGATGGTCAACGCCCGCTCTTGGAATTTCATGTTTCATGGCTCGGCGTTCGTGGGTGATATCCAGCAGAGCGGTCCTCGTGGGGGTGACAAATTCTTCTCCTCGAACTGGCTGATGGGGATGGCTCACCGCCAGGTGGGCAGCGGCAGTCTTATGCTTCGAGCGATGCTGAGCTTTGAACCCGCCACAGTGACGGAGCGCCGTTATCCTTTACTCTTTCAAACTGGTGAGACTGCTTTTGGTCAGCCCCTCGTCGACGGACAGCATCCCCATGACCTCTTTATGGAACTGAGCCTGCAGTACGCTCGCCGCCTTGGCGAGAAGACCCTGGTCGATTTCTATTTTGCCCCGGTCGGGGACCCCGCCCTCGGGCCGGTGGCCTATCCCCATCGTGTTTCCGCGGCGGAGCTTCCGCAGGCCACGCTCTCACATCATTTGCAGGATTCCTCCCATATTGTCAACGAAGTGATCACCGCAGGGCTCAAGTTTGGCATGGTTCGAATCGAGGGAAGTGGTTTTCATGGCCGCGAGCCCAATGAGAACCGCTGGAACATCGATCACGGAGCGATTGATTCCTGGTCCACGCGGCTGACCCTGACACCCGCGAGCAACTGGAGCACGCAGGTGTCTGTGGGTCGATTCAAGCATCCTGAGGAACTCGAAGCCGGCGACATCGTTCGGTCGACGGCCTCGGTGACTTACAACCGGCCTTTCGCATCCGGGAATTGGGCGACCAGCCTCATCTGGGGCCGCAATCACAAGGTGGCGGAACGGCGCAACATCAATGCGTATCTGGTGGAATCGGTCATTCAATTCCAGAACAAGAACTATCTCACCGGACGAATCGAGCTGGTCGACAAGGACGAACTCTTCGATAACCAACCGGAGGTCAAGGATCTCCTCGCCCGTACGGTGGGGTCGGTTTTTCGCATCCAGGCCTACACACTGGGATACACGCGAGATATCAAAGAGGTCGCGGGGATTAAAATCGGGTTGGGGGGAAACTTCACAGGCTATGCGGTACCTTCAGCGATCAAGCCATTTTATGGGGATCATCCCGTGGGTTTCATGATGTATTTGCGATTGCGGCTGAAGGGGGACGATCAAATGCACCATCATCACGGGCCTTAGTCGATATCTCTCAACTTACCAACATAGCTGGGCGGGTGAATTGCGGCAGACCCCGACCCGTAGAACTGTGGTGGTCAGGCACCAACAATTTTCTTCTTTGGAACTTGGGCTTTGTTTGGATTTTGGAATTTGATCTTTTGCTGTGTCTGAGGACCTTGGGGGTCAGACACGAATGGCGCTCATTTAAGAAATTGAGATGGAGATTAATCCGCTTCTCCGAAGAGGAAAAGGGAAGACCTTGGGGGTCAGACACGAATGGCACTTAGTTAAGAAATTGAGATGGAGATTAATCCGCTTCCCCGAAGAGGAAAAGGGAAGACCTTGGGGGTCAGACACGAATGGCACTTAGTTAAGAAATTGAGATGGAGATTGATCCGCTTCCCCGAAGGGGAAAAGGGAAGACC
>JBAVHJ010000224.1:0-4029 GCA_049685715.1 Terriglobia bacterium
AGCCAGAGGCGAGAAAGGCAAGAGCGGCAGCCAATCTCGTTCTCTGACACCTGACACCCGACACCTGTCACCTATTCACACCGCAGCGCCTCCATCGGATCGACGCGTGTCGCATGGCGCGCCGGCCAGTAGCATGCCAGGAATGCAACGCCCGCCAACAGCACCGAAACTGCCGCGATCGTTGAGGGGTCAGTGGGGGTCACCTCGAACAACAATCCCGCCATCAATCGTGTCAGACCCAGGGCGGCGGCGAGTCCGATTCCCACCCCGGCAAAGACCAATTGCATTCCATCACAAATCACCAGGCGGAGCACGTTGCTGGGTTGTGCCCCCAAAGCCATCCGGACGCCGATTTCCTGGAATCGCTGGTTCACCGCATATGAAAGTACACCGTAGACCCCCAGCGTCGCCAGGCCAAGCGCCAGGGTTGCATAGATGCTGAGCAAAAACATCAAGTACCGCCTCGCGCTCAGAGATTGGTCGAGCATCGATTCGAGCGACCGTACCTTCCACACGGGCTGGTCCTTGTCCACCGACCAGAGAGTACGACGGACGGTGTCGGCGTAGCTCATGGGTGGAGCCTGGGTCCGCACCACCAGTGTGGCGAACCGGTTCGGGTTCTGCTTGAAGGCAAGATAAATCTGCGCGCTCGCAGGGTCTTCCAGGTCCTGTTGTTTGACGTTAGCAACTATGCCGATGATGGTGGCGGGTTCCTTACTAAAGAGCGCGAGTTCATCGCGCAGCCGGATTTGCTGACCCACGGGATCCTGTCCTGGCCAGTAGCGTCTCGCCATGTTCTGGTTAATAATCGCCACGTGAGGGGTTCCCGCCTCGTCATGCTCAGAGAACCAGCGACCTTTGATGAGTGGAATACCCATGGTTTCAAAGTAATGTGTGTCGGCCAGATTTGTTTCCGCGACCGGCTCCTCTCCCGGAGGAGGTTCCGGGCGACCCAGCAATACCACCACATCCGAGCCAAAATTCCCACTGAAGGGAACCCCCAGGGAGACGGCTGCCGACTGCACACCCGGAAGGGCGTTCACACGCTCTACCACCTCACGATGGAAATTCCATTGCTGCGCTGCTTTGGGATACTTGGTCTCAGGGAGACGGTACTCCAGGGTCAACAGATTTTCCGGGGTGAATCCTGGATCAATGCGCGACAGCCGGGCAACCGTCTTCAGCATCAGTCCAGCTCCAACCAGTAGCACCAGCGAAAGTGCCACCTGGGATACCAGCAGCAGCTTCTGCGGCCATTTTTGTCCGGTCAAGTCATGTGAAAGTCTCCCGCCACCTCTGAGCGTGTGGTTCAAATCCGGCTGGGAGAACTGAAGGGCGGGAGCCAGTCCCGAAAGGACCCCTGTGAGGACCGCCACCAACCAGGTGAACCCGAAGACCGTTCCGTCCAAACTCGGGACAAAGCCCGGAGGGAAATCCATGGGGGCGGACGCTTGGATCGCATCTAAACCCCAGCTCCCGACCAGAAGGCCCAGCGCTCCTCCCGCCAACCACAGCAGGACGTTCTCAATGAGCATCTGGAGGATCAATCTCTTGCGGCTCGCGCCCAGCGCGGAACGCAATGCAATTTCTTTGCGTCGCACCGCGGTCCGGGAAAGCACCAGATTCGACACGTTGGCACACGCGATCAGCAGGACGAACCCCACAGCGGTAAACAGCACCAGCAGGGAGGTCCGCACCTCTTCGACAGCCACTTCGTGCAGAGGCGCGACCATCACATCGCGTTGCCCGTCGGTTTCCGGATACTCTTTCGCGAGTCTCTTCGCGATGGTGGCCATCTCTGCCTGCGCTTGGCGAAGGGTGACATTTACTTTCATGCGGCCGATCGCCACGAGGTTGTAGGCACTGCGCTCTCGAGAAAAATCGGGATAACTGGATACGGGCATCCAAATCTCATCCCGATCCTTGTCCAGCGGAAACTCGAATCCCCGAGGGAGGATCCCGACCACGGTGAACACAGCCCCGTTGAGAATGAGCCGTTTTCCGACGAATCCCGGGTCGGCCCCGAAGCGGGTTTGCCACAGGCTGTAATTGACGACCACGACGCGTGCCGCGCCCGGCTCATCTTCTCCGGGGAGAAATCCGCGGCCTTGTGCAGGCGTAACGCCCAGCAAGTCAAAAAAATTTGCCGAGACAAATCCACCGCGCACGCGCTGGGGTTCGTCAACTCCGGTGAGATTCACACTCTGTGTCATCCACGTGGAAAGTGCATGAAATGACCGGCTCTGCTTCTGCCAATCTTCGAATGCCGGAAAGGAGATCCCGGTCCGCTTCACTTGGTGGGTTTGGCCGGTCAGAACCACCAGTTCACCTTCCTGGGGGAAGGTGAGGGGCCTCAGAAGGAACGCATTGACGAGGCTGAAGATGGCCGTATTTGCGCCGATTCCCAGGGCGAGCGTCAGCACCGCCACGATGGCGAAGCCCGGTGATTTCGCCAATACTCGAAGGCCGTATCGGATGTCCTGGAATAAAGTTTCCATTGATGTTCCTAAAGGTGTCAGGTATCGGGTGTCAGTATCCAGCCGTCAGCTAGAATCGGATTCGAATGACGGGAATCAACGGAGGACTCGAGTCTTTTGATATGTTTCACTCTAATCATAGCTGACTGCTGAGAGCTGATAGCTGCTTGCTGGCAACTGAGAACTGACAACTGGGAACTTCATTCTGGCACCTGACACCCGATACGTGACACCTACTCATACCGCAGCGACACCATAGGATCCACTCGGCTGGCCCGGTGAGCCGGGAGGTAGCCGGCCAGGGCAGCAACTGAAACCATCGCCATGGTGGCCATGAAGATCGTTACCGGGTCGACCGGGGTCAGTCCAAAGAGCAGTTTTGAAAGCAAGCGCGTGGTGGCAAAAACCACAGGCAGTCCGATGCCGATCCCGAGCAGAACGAGCAGCATAGTTTCCCGCATGACAATCCCCAGCACATTTCGACGCTGCGCTCCCAGGGCCATCCGGATACCGATCTCGTTTGTTCTTCGAGCCATCGCAAACGCCATGACGCCATAAAGGCCAATGGAGGCAAGCAACACCGCCAGGCCTCCAAACAGACCCGAAAGACTGGTGATCAGGCGCTCCCGAGCCAACGATTGATCGACCAGTTCCGTCATCGTATGGACATGCAGGGTAGGGAGGGATCGATCCATCGATTTCACGACTTCGTGGAGGGCAGCGGCCACCGCAGCCGGTTCCGCGCGAGTTCGAATCTCGAAGTTGGCGGCGGTCACCCCGGTGATCGGATTGAAGAAGGGGACATAGAATCGTCTCGGCGTCGTTTCCCGGAGGCTGTTGTACTTGGCATCGGCGACGACCCCCACAATTTCAAATTCCCCGGGGTTGTCGGGATACTCGTCACGGATATGTTTTCCCAGCGGATTCGTGTTCGGAAAATAGAAACGGGCCATGGTCTGATTGATCCACCCGACGCGCGGGCCATTCCCACCATCGCGTGGATCCACGTCGCGGCCCATCAGCACGGGGATGCCCACCGTCGAGAAATAGTGGGGGCCCACCTGATCAAAGCGCGCATGCTTGTCTGCGCCGGTCTTTGGCGTGTAGCCCTCCACCCAGATGGGGTCCGCCGATTCGGTGTGGCTGAACAGACCATTTTCGGAAAGGGTCACCCCCTGGACGCCGGGAATCGCTGCGATTCTTTCCCGCAGGGTCTGATGAAATTGAAGCAGGGCGGCGCCTTTGTAACCACTCTGAAGCGGGTTGATTCGGAACAACAGGAGCTTGTCAGGTTTATAACCGAGGTCGACGTCCACAAGTTTTTGAAAACTCCTCACGAAGAGTCCCGCCACCACCAGAAGCAACAGGGAAATGGAAACCTGCGCCACGACGAGAATCTTGCCGACCGGCATTCTGGAAACAGCGCTGCGACCTCGGTCGGCTGTGATGCTCCTGCCGCTGGCTTTGAGGATGGAGCTCAAATCGAATCGGGTCGAGTGGAGCGAAGGCATCAATCCGAACAATATGCCGGTGAGAGTGGACAGGACAAACG
>JBAVHJ010000225.1:0-2166 GCA_049685715.1 Terriglobia bacterium
GACGATCTCACCGGACTCGTTGATGGCGGTTGTTCCCGAGACGTGGATGTGGGGGCCGATTCGGACTGCGCGGGAGTATCCCACGACAGGCTCCCAGGGCGTTCCGCTCGATATATTTTCTCTCTGCATGAAGGAATTCCTTTCCGGCTTCACTCGTCCTGAATCAATCCTGTGGAGTGACCCCTCCCGGATAAGATCCGCCCGATGCAGGAAAGGGTCCCTTGATTTTGATGTTCCATGCGAAGCATTATACCGAACTTGTACACAAGCACGGTTGGCTCTTCCACATTCAACCCAGACCGACCCCTGCGCCTCTGCAGTGAAAGATTCAAATGACAGCGATCCAGACAGAAATATTCGTTCGGAAGCGCGGGTTAATCGTCGGCGCGAACGCCGCGCTGTTTGTTTACGGCATGGTCTTGGCGCTGCTCGGTTCGATCCTTCCTCTGGTGGGAGAACGAATTCACATTGATCTGGCCCGGGCGGGCAATCTTTTCCTCGTTATGAATTTTGCGATGCTTATGAGCATGCTCGGTCTCGGCGTGCTCATGGATCGGTCCGGAAAGAAGCCAATCCTGGTGGGAGGATCCCTGGTCGTTACAGTAGCGCTCCTGTTGATCATCAATGCGTCGAGTTACAGGGGTCTGATGGCGGGGGTCTCTCTTCTCGGAATCGGGGGAGGGGCCCTCAATGGGGCTGCCAACACTCTTGTCTCCGATTTGCACCCCGATCCTCGTGAGAAAGCATCGGCTCTTAACTTGCTGGGCGTTTACTTCGGGATTGGCGCGCTTTCCCTGCCCTTCATCATGGGAGCGGGACTGAAGGTGATGGGGTTGGCTCCAATTCTTTGCCTGGCCGCTGCAATTTCACTCGTCACCGGAGTCGCGTTTAGCGCATTGACTTTTCCACCGCTCAACAAATCGCGGGGTTCACCGTTGGCAAAGGCCACCCAATTGATTCGGAATCCGCTGCTGCTTACGCTCGGCTTTATACTCTTCTTCGAATCGGGCAGTGAATTCATCGTGGGCGGATTCACTTCGACATACTTCAAAAGCAGGATGGGCAGTTCCATTTCCGGGGCTACTTACATTCTCGCGGCCTACTGGACGGCCTTGATGCTGGGTCGAGTCATATCGAGCCGACTGCTCCTGCGTGTGAATGGTTCGACGCTCGTGAAAGTGAGCGCCATCGGCTCAGCGATGGGAGGATTGCTATTGCTCATGCCTACCTCCGCTCCCGTTGCCGCCGCCGGAGTTGTGCTAATCGGATTAAGCTTTGCGAGTATTTTTCCCACCACACTGGGTATGGCGGGTGGCCGGTTCGAAGCCTATTCAGGAACTGTTTTCGGGATTCTCTTCGGAATCGCTTTGGGCGGGGGAATGACGATCCCCTGGGCTGTTGGACAAATCTCGGCGGCTTATGGGCTGCGCTCCGGGTTAAGCCTGGTCATATTGAACTCCTGTGTGATCTTGGTTCTTCAGTATTGCATCCAGGCATGGCACGGTGAAGACAGAAATCAACGGACCCGCTATTGAGCTCGAAAGGCTTTTGTAGCAGAATCCTATGCCCCGATGTGACGCCCGTTGCATGACAATCCCCCCAACGGAAGTTGGGGGATAGTTCAGATCCGGCCTCTCGCTAAGGAGGGAGTTGGCACACCTCACCGATTTCGCGCGGGAAAATCAGAAAAACAATTCCTAAATCCCCGCGTCGGATCTGTTGAGACGATTCAACGAGCGCGCGCGTCGGGCCGGAGAGGTGGTATCTGAATCATCCCCCGACTGCCATCGGGGGGATTGAAAGGGAGAGAATCGGAGCCGCCATTAGGCTGAATTTGAAGGATCCCCCACCTGCCAGTGGGGGGATTCGGGGGAAAGGATCCAGCGGGAATGATGGAATCACATTCTCGCATCTTGGCTTGGGCAGATCACCATTCGTTGAAAAATCAAAATCTCAGGGGAATCACAAATGTATCCCCGCCTGATGAATTACAACGGGAAGATCATAGGTTTTTCCCAGACTGCGCAGGGACAAGATGCCTGATAGGAGCTGAACCTAAAACTTTTGTCGCGCCAGTGACAACAGGTTGGTTTTTAACACGCCCAATGACCATGTTGTCGAAGTCAGGTATCAGAGCCGAATTCCAATTGCAAACCGGACCGGGAT
>JBAVHJ010000226.1:0-5261 GCA_049685715.1 Terriglobia bacterium
GTTGAAGGGCGGCCCGCGCAAAGAAATCCTGATCTGAATTCATTTCGCCATTCCAGTAGTCGGCCAGCTTCTCTTTCCACCCCGCATTCTCCACAATAAGATCCTCCGCCTGGGCAATCAGGGCCTGGGAGCCTTTTCGCCGGGCCAGTTCCAGCAAGGAGTCGAAGTGATCCAGGAAGAGCGGGTGATCGACTTCAAAGGAACCGGTGAGCGGTCGGTTCCGTGACGCCTCGGCAAGCCTTTTGAAGGCGTCATGCTGCCATTTCAAGATCTCAATATAAAACATCAGGATCTTGCCTGAAGGCGTTTCAGGTTTGGCGAGGTTCTCGGCGCGTTGAATCCGGCAGTCCCAAGTGTATTTGATGGGCATAAGGCACGAGGTCATGAAGCTTCTCTGTTGACTCCGGGAGTTCCTCTGGCTCCCGGCCGTTCGCCCGGGCACCCGAAATCAAGGGACGGACACCTGAAGATCAAGGAGGCATAAAAAATGGCGGAACCGGGCGTCCCGCCATCTAGGATTCGTCCAAGGGGCAGGGTTATTTTTTCTCCCCCGTGACCTCGCGATACCAACGGGCATGGTGCCACTTGGCCCAGTCCTTCGTGACCGTGCCCCGCGTCATCGCGCGAAACGTACCCGGCATGGCAGTCGTCGACATGTAGATGTGGTAAATGATCCCGATCACGAAAGCGACAAAAGTAATTTCATGGAGCCAGTACGAAACTGTCCGCAAAAAATAAGGAAACGCTGTGGGAAACCACATCACAAGGCCGGAAGCCAGGAAGGCGATGGCCCCCCAGAAAACAGCCCAGAAATAGATCTTCTGACCGGCGTTATACTTGCCCACATTCTGCAGTTCGCTCTCGTAGCGGATGTAAGGTCCGAAGTTGTCCTTCCACTCTTCATCGCCCGATTCCTTCCTCATCTTCGTCTTCCAATAGCGGTAGAGAAAAAAGACGGCGATGGTAAATCCCAGGGCGAACCAAGGATGCAGCGTTCTGACCATCGGCCCTCCCCCGAAAACTCCCGCCCATCCTGCGAAGAAGGGAGTAAAGATCACAAAACCCGTGAACAGCGACAGGGAGAAAAAGATCGCGACAAGCCAGTGAGTCAGGCGCACCGCCGCGGTGTGGCGGACGAGCAGGCCGTTCACCATCAGGTCTTCCTTTTCCCGTGCCAAGGTTGCGAGTTGAGATTGAGTCATTACTTCCTGGCTCATGGCTACACCTCCTCTCTGTCAGCTTTACGCATGCCCGGGGCTTCGTTGCGTCCGTACCGGACATAGTGAATGATCGTCCCCAGCAGAGCGCCGATCATCAGCAGGGAACCGATCGGCTTGAGGGCATGTTTCCACACGGAGACGGTCCAGGGGACGTGCGGATCTTTTGGCAGCCCATAAAGTTCGGGTTGATCACCGAGGCCGAGCACATAAATGACCCCGGTCCCCCCCACGCCCGGGGGGTCGTAGACGGCAGCCTTCTCGTAGCCGTTGTGCTTCAACTGCTCCACCCGTGCATTGGCGATCTGCACCAGATGCTCCTTGGTCCCGAACTCGAGGCAGCCCGTGGGACAGGCCTTAATGCAGGCGGGCTCCAGCCCGTAGGCCAAACGATCGGTACACAGCGTGCACTTGTACACCTTCTTGGTTCGCTTGTGGAGGCGAGGAATGTCGAACGGACATCCCGTGACGCAATACTCGCAACCGATGCAATGCTCCTGCTGGAAATCCACCACTCCGTTGGTGTACTGGACGATGGCGCCGGGGGCGGGACACGCCTTCAGGCAGCCGGGGTCGTCGCAATGCATGCACTGGTCTTTGGCCATCAACCAGTGGAATTTCTCCGACCCATCCGGCCTTTTTTCGACATGTTCGTTAAACCGGATCAGGTTCCAAAAGTTGGCGGTCAGATCGGGCATCGTCTGGTATGAACCAATGTCACGCACCTCCTCCACTTCCGACTCCACGCTATACAGATCGTTCCACTCCTGGCAGGCCACTTCGCAGGCCTTGCAACCGATGCAGGTCGTTGTATCAATCAATTTGGCAACGGTCGGTGCGGTCCGCACACCCGTGGCCGGGGAAGGAGTAGCCGAAATTCTTCTGAGTTCCATGTTGCTGGGCATGTGAATTCCTCCTTTCCTATGCCTTCTCCAGAGTCACGAGGAAAGCCTTGTACTCTGGAGTTGAGGAGTTAGGATCGAGCGCTGTTGGGGTGAGTGTATTGGCCAGGGGACCGACTGACTTGCCGGCATAGCCCCAGTGGATCGGAAAACCGATTTGCCATACGGTCTTTCCAGCCACTTTCAGGGGACGGATCCGTTTCGTTACCATCGCCTTCCCTTCGATCGAGCCCCGGGCCGAGGCCACTTTCACCTTGTCCCCGCTCTTGATCCCTTTTTCCTTAGCCAATTCTTCAGGGATCTCGACAAAAAATTCAGGCTGCAGTTCGTTCAGGATGTTTTCGTGTTTGGACCAGTAATGGAAATGTTCGGTCAGGCGATAGGTGGTGCACACGATGGGGAACTTGTCCCGCTTGCCATACACATCCATGTTGGTTTTGAAGAGCTTGGTGACGGGATTGGAGGTGACCTTGGGGTGTAACAGATTCTCGACGGGAGCTTCGTAAGGTTCGTAATGCTCCGGAAACGGGCCGTCGTTCAGGTCCACGGCATACAGCTTTCCCACCCCCTCCGGATTCATGATGAACGGCCCGATCATTTCCTCGGGCTTGTAGTCGGGTTTGTAATCGGGGACGTCCCCGACCCACTTTTCGCCGTTCCACCAGATGCCCGGGCGCTTGGGATCCCACGGCTTACCATTCAAATCGGCCGAAGCCCGGTTATACATGATGCGGCGATTGGCGGGCCAGTTGAATGACCAGTTGTGATAGGCCCCGAGTCCACCGGAGTCATCAACCGGATTGCGTCGCATGGCCAGGTTGCCCGCCTCAGTGTAATAACCGGAATGCAGCCAATTGCCACTGATCGTTTTTCCGTCCGCGCGCAATGCACCGTAGCCGGGGACCTGTTGCCCCTTCTTGTACTCGGTCTTCGTTTTTTCATCGACGAAGTCTTCGGTGACCTTGCCGTTGATCTCTTTGGCAACCTCTTCGAGATTGGGACTCACCGGATTTGAATACCCCCAGGACATCTTAATCACGGGATCCGGCAACTTTCCGCCATCCTTCGTGTACAGCTCTTTCAATTTCAACACGAGACGGCCGATGATCTCCTGATCGACCTTGGCGTCGCCCGGCGGATCGATCGCTTTCCATTTCCATTGCAGCCATCGTGCTGAGTTCGTGAACGTGCCGTCCTTCTCGGCGAAATTGGCGGCTGGGAGCAGGAATACTTCCGTCTTGATTTGATTGGCAGGAGGAGGCTCATATTCCTTTGGGGCCTTCCAAAACGAGGCCGTTTCAGTCTCAAAGTTTTCGGCGACCACCAGCCAATCCAGCTTGGACAGGGCCTGCACCATTTTCTTGGAATGAGGGCCGTTGCCGACCGGATTCATCCCGAACGATACGACGCCTTTGACAATTCCGTTGTACGCGCCGTCGTAGATATAGACCCACGAATAATCGCGGTCCAGTTTCGGCAACCAGGAATACGCAAAATCGTTTTCCGCGGTGGCCGCGTTGCCCCAGAACGCCTTCAACATCGACACGATAAACTTGTCCCGGTTCTCCCAATAATTCATTGAATTGGGCCTGAGCTTCTTGGGCGTGGTCGCCTCGATATAATCCTTGAGGGTTTGCCACTCCGGCTTGGGCATGGGCAGATAGCCCGGCAGGGTGTGCGTCTGATGCATATCGGTCGCGCCCTGAATGTTGGAGTGACCGCGCAGGGCATTCACGCCGCCCCCGGCCCGACCAATATTGCCCAGGAGCAGTTGAATTGAGGCCGCCGCCCGGATGTTCTGGACCGCAGAGGAATGGTGGGTCCAACCCAGAGCGTACAACATGGTTCCGGCTTTGTTGGCTGGATAGGTGGAACTGATGATTTCCGCGGCTTTCTGGAAATCTTCTTTGGAACATCCGCAGATGTTGGCCACCACTTCGGGCGTGTAACGCGAGTAATGCTTCTTCATCAACTGGTACACGCAGCGTGGATCTTCCAGGGTCATGTCGACCTTAGCGAAATTGTCAGGGCCGAGCTCATAACCCCAGGTGGACTTGTCATAGGCGCGTTTCTGGGGATCAAACCCTGAAAATAGCCCGTCGTTGTCACCCGGCAGTTGAAATCCTTCCTTAATCAGGAAGGGGGCATTGGTGTAGTTGACGACGTATTCCTTGTGGATGCGGTTGTTGGCAAGCATGTAATTCATCACGCCCGCCAGGAAAGCGATGTCCGTGCCTGATCGGATCTGGACGAAATGATCGCTTACCGCCGCCGTGCGATTAAAACGAGGATCGATGCACACCAGTTTGGCGTTCCGTGTCTTTTTGGCTTCGATGGCCCACTTGAAACCGCACGGATGGTTTTCAGCCGGATTCCCGCCCATCACCAGGATCACATCGGCATTCTTGATATCGACCCAATTGTTCGTCATGGCCCCGCGACCGAAGGTGGCGCCCAAACTGGACACCGTGGGGCCGTGTCAAAGACGCGCCTGATTGTCGGTGTAGACCACCCCCAAGGAGCGCAGCCATTTGACCAGAAGGTAATTGACCTCGTTGTTGTCGGTGCAACCCCCAACGATCGCCATGCCGGGACATTGGTTCACTGTCTGTCCTGCCGCATTCTTTTCGATGAAGGTGTCATCCCGCGTCTTCTTCATGCGCTGCGCGATGGTATCCACCATCCAGTCCCAGCTCTTCTCTTCCCAATGGTCGGACCCGGGAGCCCTGTACATCGGCTTCGTCAGCCGCGTGTTGTTGAGGATGTCATGCTTGAGGGTGATCCCTTTGGGACAGAGGGTGCCGCGGTTAATGGGGTGATCCGGGTCCCCTTCCACGTGAACGACGGTCGTGCCGGTCACGTTCTTGGATTTGTCACCCAGGGTGTGAATGATCACACCGCAACTCACTGCGCAGTACGGACAGATGGAGCGCGTTTCCGTGGTGCGCTCGATCTTTAGTTCGCGCACGGCGGCATACGCGGGGGCGAGATCGAAGCCAAAGGCAACTATTCCCACACCGCCCGCTGTTGAGATTTTTAGGAATTCCCTCCGTGAGACAGGCATATGCTCTCTCCTCCTTGAAGAGCGGTAAAAAAGTTAACGGGGTGAACTTGAGGGGAACACGATGGGCGGCTCATAAGC
>JBAVHJ010000227.1:0-10591 GCA_049685715.1 Terriglobia bacterium
GGATAAATCACGTCGGTTGAAATGTCGTCGCCCAGTTTGAGAATGACCCTGCCAACGATCGTGGAGGATTGGGTTTTCATTTGAGTGGTCATGTTAGTGGGCTCCTTGGCCCGGATCAGTGATAACCCCGGTAATGGCACTTGCTGCGGCAACCGCCGGGGAGCAGAGGTAGACCTCTGATTTCGGGTTTCCCATTCTCCCGAGGAAGTTGCGATTGGTGGTGGAGAGCGCCACATCGCCGTCAGCCAGGGCGCCCTCGTGCACACCCAGACAACAACCACATCCGGGATTCATGACTACAGCCCCCGCATCAATCAGGTCAGTCAGGTATCCACGTGCCAACGATTCCCTATAGATTCGCCAGGAAGCAGGGAAGATCAGCATACGGACGCCCTTCGCCACTTCCCGGCCTTTGAGGATTTTGGCCGCAATGGCAAGGTCATCCAGACGGCCGTTGGTGCAAGAGCCGATCACGATCTGATGGACCGGCGTCCCTTGGACCGAGAGAACCGGTCTCACATTATCCACCGTGTGAGGGCAAGCGACGTGAGTGACAAGTTGAGAAACGTCGATTTCGATGACCTGATCGTAATCAGCATCGGGATCGGGCGAGACCATGTCCAGCGCTTCCCCGACCCCCGCTTCATCCCTCAAATATCTTCGTGTTTCTTCGTCTGGCGGGACGATCCCTGAAGTGGCTCCCGCCTCGACGGCCATATTGCAGAGCACGAGACGACCGGAAGTCGACATCTTGCGGATCGTTTCCCCGTGAAACTCAATGACCTTGAAATTGGCACCTTCCGCGGAAATCATGCCGATGAGATGAAGAATAAGATCTTTGGGTGAAACAAAGGGGGCGAATTCCCCATCCACCACCACCTTGATCGTCCCGGGGACCTCGACGTTGAGCACATTCCCCAAAGTCCAAATGCTGGCCATTTCCGTGGCGCCGATCCCGAATGCAAAAGCCCCCAGTGCGCCGTGGCTCGTGGTGTGACTGTCGGTGCCGACCACTACGGCGCCCGGACGCACATAGCCATTCTCGGGAAGGATCTGATGACATATCCCGCCTTCATCCCCCCGGATGTCATGGAATTTTGTAATGCCTTGCTTGCTGACAAACTCCCGCACCTTTTTGTGGTTTGTCGCCGTCTTGGAACTTTCAGCCGGCACCCGGTGATCAAAAATGATTGCGATCCTGGAGGGGTCCCAAACCCGCGAGGGTATTCCTGTACCTTGGTAAATCTCGGTGAACTGGTTGATGACCAGCGCCGCATTCTCATGCGACATCGCCAGGTCAACGGCCGGCTCCACAACGTCCCCGACCTTGACCGACGGTTGCCCCGAGGCGCGAGCAAGAATTTTTTGAACGACTGTCATTGCCATGATGTACATTTCTCCTTAAGATCACTTGATAATTGAAATTCCAAATTCCAATCCGCCGTGGCGGACAAATTCCAAATAAATTCCAAACTCCAATTACCAAAATCAAAAATTACCGAATCATCTTGTTTGTACTGAAAGTTTTTGGATTTTGGAAATTGGAACTTATTTGAAATTTGGATCCTGGGATTTTTCCGCTTGCTAAATGATTTGTTCGTCTCTCAACGATTTAATTTCCTCTTTGGTATATCCCAGACGATTCAGTATCTCCTCCGTATGTGCCGAGAGTCGTGGCGGTGGACAGCAGATTTCTCCCGGCGTCTTTTCGAACTTTGCCGTGAGGTTGAACAGCTTGAGGACACCGAGTTGCTCGTCTGGAACACTCTTGAGGGTTTCCCGATGCACAATTTGAGGGGCGTTGAGTGCGTCCTCGAGGCCCAGTATCTCCCCTGATGGAACCCCTCGTTTGTTCAGTTTCTCCACCCAGGCCAAGGTCCGTTGCTGCTTCAGCTTGCCTTCGAGGATTGCGGTCAGTTCTTTTCGGTTTTTCTTGCGCGTATCCCGTTCCTGAAAGCGGGGATCAGTCTTCAGCTCAGGAACTCCAAGAACTTCGGTTAAATCGTCCCATTGGTCCTGTTGATTGGCGGCAATATTGATGTGGCCGTTCTGGGTCGCGAAGGTGCCCGACGGCGCGGCGGTGAAGTTATCGTTTCCCATGAGGGCGGGCTGCTGGTTTCCGATCAAAAGATTGGCGGCGACCCATCCCATGAGCGGCATGATGGAGTCGAGCAGGGCGACATCGATGAACTGTCCTTCGTCCGTCCGTTCCCGATGGTAAAGCGCGGCCATAATGGCGAACGCGGCGTTGAGACCGCCGACCGTATCACAGACCGGAAATCCGCATCGCAGGGGGTTCAATCGCTCGTCGCCATTGATTGCCATGACGCCGCTCAGTCCTTGAATGATCTGGTCATAGGCGGGCTTAAAAGCGTCCGGACCGGTCTGCCCGAATCCCGAAATTGCGCAGTAAATCAGCCTGGGATTGATCTCGCGCAAACTGTCATAAGAAAAGCCCAATCGATCCATGACGCCGGGGCGGAAGTTTTCGACCAGAACATCAGCGATCTCTACCAGCTTCCTGAAGATCTCCTTCCCCTTGTCTTCCTTGAGGTTCAAAGTGAGCGATTTCTTGTTGGCATTTTGAGCGAGGAAACTCGTTCCCATCAGTTGCTGGTTGAGTTTCGGGACATTCCCCAGTTTGCGTGCCAGATCGCCGCCCACCGGGTTCTCGATCTTGATGACCTCGGCCCCCAGCAAAGCAAGATGCATCGTTGCAAATGGTCCCGCCAGGACATTGGTCATGTCCAAGACTCGGACGCCGGTCAGAAGCTTCATAATTGCGAACTCCTTGAACAAATCTGGACCAGAATATATGAATTCGATGTGGTCCCTGGCTCGGTCGAAGAACTGCCGCTCTGAGTACCGAAGTCAGAGGCCGGAAATCAGATTGAAAATCCTCAATTCGTAGCGCCCGTACCAGAGCGTGTGCCTTTCTTCTGACTTCGGCAACATGGTCATCAAGAATTGAACTGAATTTAACTTGTCGTGGCCAGTTCCTCAGGTTTACAAGTAGAAATGGGACCTATCTTATAAATCGTTCCTGGAAGATCTCGTTTGAAAAATTGGCTGACCTGTCGGGCCGTTTCAATGAGGCGGTCCAGATGGACATCCTGGCGAAGACCCAACAGATGGAATAAGTGAACCAAGTCCTCGGTGCAGACATTTCCTCCAGCGACCGCGGTGAAAGGACAACCTCCGAGTCCGGCCACGGCTGATTCGAAGTGCTTCACGCCGGTTTTCAAAGCAGCATAACAGTTGGCCATCGCCAGTCCATAGGTATCGTGAAAGTGGCACGCACAATCAATCGTGGGATCAAGCGCAATGACGGCTCCAAAGAGTTGTTCAACCTGCTGAGGATTGGCATGGCCAGCCGTATCCGCCAGGCTGATCGTCCTCAGGTCCGCGTCAAGAAAGCGTTTGATGATGCCCAGGACCCTCTCTTCAGGGACGATGCCCTCGTAGCCGCAACCAAAAGCGGACTGAACGGAGACTTGAACTGACTTCCCCGCTTCAGTGGCCTTCCGGGCCATGGCAATGATGCGAGGGATCGCTTCCTCCGTCCCCATCCCCGTGTTTTTCCGGCTATGGGTATCGCTTGCAGAAACGCCCATGCAGAACTGTTCGACTCCGCAGGCCATTCCCCGGTCAAGGCCCTTTTCGTTTAATACCAGTCCCGCAAGGATCACTGTCCTGGGTTTTTTCCCTGGCTGGGCGAAATAGGTAAACAGTTTGTCCGTGTCGGCCATTTGAGGGACCTTCTCGGGATGAACAAAGGACCCGAGCTGTATGGAGTCAACACCCGAGCCCATGAGACCTTCAATCCATTTGATCTTCTCTTCAGTGGGAACAATTTGCTTTTCGACTTGCAATCCGTCGCGGGGACCGACTTCGTGAATCATGACTTGGGTCATTGGTTTATTCCTGGCAGGGGCGAATAGATCGCAGTGACGGACGCCCCGCGGCCCCGGTCCACGCCGGGCGCTTCCTTAAGTTAATTTCTGCTAGCGGCTGCTCCGACTTCCAGCTTCTCCGCCACAGCCTCGGCGATTGCGAGGGTCTTGTCGCTGCCCCCCATGTCGTACGTTCTCACTTTTCCTTCCTTGATCACTTCAGAAACCGCGGTCTCCAGGCGCTTAGCTTTTTCGGTTTCCCCAAGCCAATCGAGCATCATCTTGGCGGCCAGAATCGTGGCGATGGGATTGACTTTGTATTGACCTGCATATTTGGGTGCAGACCCATGGGTGGGTTCGAAAACTGCCAGCTTTTCTCCGATATTCCCGGAACAGCCGAACCCAAGGCCGCCCACCATCTGTGCGCAGAGATCGGAGATAATATCTCCGTAAAGATTAGGAGCGACGAGGACATCGTAGTTGAATGGGTTCTTGAGCAACCACATGGTCATGGCATCGATGTTGGCGTCATCCATCGCAATTTCCGGGAAGTCCCTGGCGACTTCCTTGGCGGTCTCGAAAAACAGTCCATCGGTCGCCCGCACCACATTCGCTTTGTGGACGACAGTGATCTTCTTGCGCTTGAATCGTCGCGCAAATTCAAAGGCCGCGCGGACGATACGTTCTGAACCCTTGCGAGTATTGATCTTGCAGGAAACGGCGAACTGATCTTCCGGGAGGTCCTTGAAGGCCGCAAAGGGCTTGGAGAGCTTGGTCAAGGTCTCTGACAATTCCTTCGGCACCGGATTAAACTCCACACCGGAATACAGGTCTTCGGTGTTTTCACGAAATACTACCAGGTTGATGCCTTCCTTGTAATTCAGGGGGTTACCGGGATAGGCAATACATGGTCGGAGGCAAATGTAGAGGTCAAACAGCTGCCGCATCCGAACGATGGGGGAACGATAGACCAGACCTTTTCCCTTGAGCCCTGGGACGAGTTCGGCTTCAGCTGCCTTCACCGGCTTTGAAGTAATCGCTCCGAACATGGCTGCATCGACATTCCTGAGCAGGTCGATGGTGCGTTGTGGAAAGGCATCTCCTTCCTTGCACCAGAACTCCCAGCCAATGTCTCCGTGGATGTAATCGGCATCCAGCGCCAATGTGTCGAGTACTATCTTTGCCGCTTCCAAGACTTCGACGCCGATGCCATCTCCCGGCAGCCAAGCGATTCTGTATCTGGACATAAGAACTCCTTATTCAGTAGGAAGGTATGGCTTGTTCTAAAGTAGTGTCCGGTTTTTGGGTTTGAGATTCGGGACAAAAACGGACTTCACTTTTCAGCGGACGGAGTTTATTCGGGGATAGTTTGAATGTCAGGGGATAAACCGCCTCTTCAGGCACCGCTGGCTCTCCAAACCATGAGAAAGCCTCCGTTTCAGGCGTCAAGCCAATCCAAATCGTCATTCCTGAACATAGCCTCGGGTAGGCCTTGTGCAAGAATTCACACAAATCCTACCACTAACGGGGCTGTAAGTTCAAACCCTATCTCAGGACAACACTTTTCTTGAGTAGAACTCATCAATTTCCGAGCACCAATGCAGGGAAAGAATTCTCCGCGAGAGCTCAATTCCAAGCGTTGGCCGCTGAGGATGAGCAAGTGCAGTAACAGGAAGAAAGGTAGAACCGCGATTCGGCTGAACTTGCGGTGGAGCTGTTTGCCTTCACAGGAGGGGCGGTCTCAAGGGACGGTCCCTCTTCTATCTTTCTATCTGATGTGCGCACATTCTCGAAAAATTCCTGGGCAATATGCAGAGGATAGTCGCCTCTGATCGTTGAAATGGTTTATAGAGGAATAAATGGCTGGGGTGAGCAAACTGGCCCCAGCCATAGTAAGGATCAAGAGACTACTTAAAGGTCGTACCTCCCTTGGAAGGAATGTTGAATACGAAGGAGCCGCTGACCTGGTCATTCAACGGTAAGGCCAGGGGAGAACCGATGTCGCTGAAGAACCTCAACGTGCCGGATGATGCAGACGATCCCGATGCATTCAACAAGATCAGTTGCGTCTGGTAGCCTCCGAAGGCAACCAATTGCGGGAAGAAGACTGGAGCCGTGGAAGAAGACTCTGTCGCCACCGGCAGGGTGGTTAAGAGAGCATCCCCGCGTTGATTGTTTGTTTCGAGGAGAGTTAGAGCAGAAATGCCATCGGAGCTGACCGTCTCAATGGAAAGGGTCCCGGTGAAGTTGCGGGCCTCGTTGTTGGTGAAGATCTGGTCAACGAAGAGCGCATCGTGACCGTGCGGTGGCAGGGCACTATGCCCGGGAACCTCACTCAGATTCTTACTGGCCACCACCAGGCCATCACTCAGCCGGTGGAGCTTGAATGAGACGTCCGCGGTTTGCGTGGCTGAAGGGTTGGCCAGGGCCACACCGGTATCCTGAGCAAGTCCACTCACGTTGGGATTCGTATCCGCGAGGATCAATCCCTCTCGAATCGTGGGAGACGCCGGCACGCCGGCCGTGGTGAAAGTGAAGCCGTTTTGTGTCTGCGTAAACAGTCCCGTCCCCACTGGCGTGGCCTTGCCGGCATCTGGCACCACAAGGGCAAACCCTGTGGTTAACGGTCCTGTTCCCACGGATAGCGCCGAGAACTCTCCACGCGGAGAAATGCTGTACGCGAGCTGAGCCACGGGTCCGCTGCCATTCATATTAAAGCTGGCAGGCGATCCATCGTCCTTGAAGAAGAGAATGTTGCCAGTGATGGCACTGCCAGTGGTATTCAAAAGAACAATTCGGGTTTGATATCCTCCGCCGTCCACCAGTTGAGCAAACACCAGATTTCCACTCGGGGCCGGCTGGGTAAGATCAGCCACCGGAAATGAGGTGAACAAAGCTTCATTCCGTGGTGCCTGATTGTTTGTCAGTTGCAGCGTGAGAGCGCTGACCGGGACATCGCTGTCGACCTTGAGAGAGCCGGTAAAGTTATTCACCCCGGTCCCAAAGAAATCAGTGATGAACCCTTGGTCATGAGCTCCAGCGATCAGGTCTTTGAATACCGGAGCCATGGCCGGGGTCCCATCCGGATTGAGCAGCGTGTACGTCAAATGAGCCGTGCTGCCCGATTGATTGATCACCGCCAGGCCTGTATTGTTTTGCAGTGCGCAGTTCGAAAGAGAGCAAGCGAACGGCTTAGAGTCCGCAAACATGAGCAAGGATGAGGTAGGGCTCGCAGAGGCGGTTCCCACCGTAGTGACCAGGACATTGTTCTGGGAAAAGCTGAATATGCCACTGCCGGCGGGTGCTTCCCCCGTGGCTGCCAGTCCTGCCGATTTGGACGTTGGATCCGCCGGAGTCATGTCCACCCCCGGTCCAATTTGGCCGGCTTGCTTACTGGCAATTACCGTTGCGACCGCATAGGCGGTTTTGAGTTGAGTGTCATCGAAATAAACAAATGCGCCGGGCAGAGTAGCCGATTGGCCATCCGGGTTCTGGATCTTTAGGTCTACGGTACCCGCGCCGCTCGCGGATGGCGAAACAGCCGTCAGTTGGGAGGCGCTGACGAACGTGGTGTTGACCTGATTCGAGCCGAAAATCAATTTCGCCCCATTCACGAAGTTTGAACCATTGATGGTGATTGGGGTCCCCCCATGAATGCTTCCGACGTGAGGGAAGCTTGCATTGGAGACAGCAAACTGAGGAGCCGAAGTGGATGTCGCCATGTTATAGGTGAATCCACCCGGAAGAGTCGCAGACTGTCCGTCCGGGTTTTGAACCTTCAGCATCACCGCGCCCGCCGCTGCGGCAGGGGGTGAAATCGCCGTGAGTTGAGACGCACTCATAAAAGTCGTGCTGGCTGAGGCACTGCCAAATGATACCGCAGCGCCACTCACGAAGTTTGAGCCGTTTATCGTCACTACGGTTCCACCCGCGATGTCCCCGCTGTTGGGCGAGACCGGATTCGACGCAGCAAATTGGGGAGCTAGCGCGACTACCTGCGTGTAAGTGAATCCGTTGGGAAGCGTTGAGGACTGTCCGTCCGGATTTTGAACTTTAAGAGTGACCAACCCGGCCGATGCAGCCGATGGTGAAATCGCCGTGAGTTGAGAGGCACTCATAAAAGTCGTGCTGGCGGCCGTGCTCCCGAAGGAGACAACAGTTCCGCTGACAAAGTTCGATCCGGTGATGTTGACAGAGGTTCCACCGGCGGTGCTCCCGCTGGCAGGGGAAACCGCATTCGAGGCAGCGAATTGGGGCGCAGGTTGCGAGGCCTGCGGGGTGGCGGTCACGGACTTCTGGGCAAAGTAATCGCCCGAATAACCAGAGACCGCCGCCACATCAAACTGAACCGTCCCGGCTGTTGCGGTCGGCGCCGTCCAGCTCACAGTCCAACTGCATGAAGCGGCCCCGGAACATCCGGCCGAGGTATGCCCGACATAGGTGACTCCGCCGCTTGTGCCGTTGATGCCAGTGCCGGCACTCTGTCCTGCCAGCGTTCCGGCTTGTGTGCCCCCAGGTGTCGAGCGAGAGGAAATCTGAAATCCATATCCCGAGCCCGGGCTGGGGGGGCCCATCCTGACCGTGATTGAATACTGCTGTCCGGGCGTATAGCTCGAAGGAGCTCCAGATAGACTGAGTAAGCCGTTGTTAGCAGTCAAAGAAGAGTGACATGAGGTACAAGTGCTGGAGCTCATGCCTCCTGTTCTTCCCGCAGGAGCCCCGCCGGGATAGGCGAATAAGAAGGACACTGTGGTGAAAAAAATCGTGATTATCATCACAAATGCGGATAGTAAAAGTAGTTTTTGGTTTTCGTTTTTCATGATAAGTCTCCTGTTGAAAGTTGATTTGACCGGAGAATACTTGGAAAAATTATTAGACCCTCCTGATCGAAGGGGGCATGGTTGAGTATTTCCCCTGCAGTGGGATCATCCTGCGTGATGCGCCGGTTCCCTCGGAATCTCTCTTTGAGGTTCCCTCAAAGAGAACTATGTGGAATGAGCGTCTGTATGTGGTGTTCTGGGTAAACTACCAATTCGATCAAAATCGATTTGTCACCAACTACCACTGCGAGAATTGAGTTGAGTGGTTGTTCAGAATCACGAATCTGTTGACGTGTCTGCGGTCTGTAACCACTTCGGGTTTGTTAAACAAGGCTCGTCGGAGGTTCTCCTTGATTAACAAACTTCTTGTTTACGAGCCTCCTCAGTCTTAGCCTCCTGGAAAAGAATCCTCTGGCGTGCGGATGGCAGATCGGGTTCAGAGAGTCTAGCTGCCTTAGGGGGAGTTCAAGACTCCAGAACTTGTTGACATCAATCCTAACGTGGGCGTTAAGTGTTGTATCATCAAGATCATCAGCATCCACGCACCTGACGAAAGCATCCTCAATTCCAATGTGAGAAAAATCTCAAGCAGTTGAATTACCCGTGGTTATTAATCTCTGAACTTGAGATCCTTGTGAATTAGTGGAGGAAAGAGGGGAAAAACTTCCTGTTTCAGAGATGTTGTTGTGCCGATCCGAGTAAGGATGAGCTCGCTGAGAAGTACTTTCTGTTGATAGGAGCGCGACTCTCGATATTCCATTTAATGTTTTTAATGATTCAAAAAGACAAGAATCTCTCATAGTTCACCCATGTCGAGACTGAATCCTCGAAGAGTTGGAATCGTCGGCGGCAATCGAGTGGAGTTTTTACGGGATTCAAGTTCAGATCCTGATGCCCTTCACCCAGCAAAGAGGGCGTTCAATCAATAAGAGTGACGGGTGAGAGGACCGAATTACTTGATTCTCATTCTTGACTTAGCGTCGCACGGGCGAGGTAGTGGCCTACCAAAAACTGTAGATCAACTCCAGATTTGTGAATACCTCGACCAAACGCGGGGAGCGACTTTCACTGGGGAACTGGAATAAAAGGCCAAAAACTTGGGTTTGCCTGCGCCTTAGCGTGTTCGCTCCTTTTCATAAGCTGGTTGATAATTAATGAGTTGAAAGGGCTTGGACGGGCTAGAATGAAACAGGACGAATTGCGCTTTTCACAGGCGCCGATCAATGAGAGCTTTGGCCTCATAACTGCTAAGATGTAGTAATGACCGGATTGACAAAGTTGGGGGCATAGTAATCAGGCGCAATAATTTCGACATCCTAACAACTCGATATCCTTAAACTGGACGGAAGAAGTCTACGAAACAATCATCATAGGGGTGTCGTGGCATTTCTTCCCGTATCATGGTTTTCCTTTGACCTCTGCAATTTATCAAATCATTCAACTAAAGCGTTTTCCACATTTAGGAGGTAGTTCTATGCAAATAGGACGTAGTTTTATGCAAAAGCGACTCGTAATGCTTGTTGCATGCCTGGTTATGTTTCTTTGGGCGGCAACTGCGTTCGGACAAACAATTACAGGAAATATTAGCGGCGCTGTGAAGGATCCCAGTGGCAGCGTGATCCCCGGAGCCACCGTCACCTTGACGAACCTGGACAAAAACATTGTGGTGCGGACCTTGACGACGGACGCCGACGGAAGCTACGTGGCCACACTTTTGGAAATAGGCCGCTATACTGTATCGGCAGAAGCCCCGGGCTTTAAAAAGACTGTGCAGACCGGGATTGAACTTCACGTCAATGACAAGCTGACAATTAACCTGGCTATGGAGGTGGGGGCCATCTCTCAAGAGGTAACGGTGGAAGCCGCGCCGGTCCAGGT
>JBAVHJ010000228.1:0-5117 GCA_049685715.1 Terriglobia bacterium
GAGGGACTCGGGGAGCAGGAGAAGCGTCATCAACATGGCCAGTGTGGAGAGTCCACAGCCGAAATAGGCGGGAAGGGAATAATTCACATGACTTAACCCTCCGCCGATGGCGGGGCCGAAGATGAACCCCAACCCGAACGCAGCTCCGATCATCCCCATTCCTTTGGCGCGATTTTCGGGCGTCGTCGTATCACTGACGTAAGCCTGCGCGGTGGAAATATTGGCCGCAGCAGTTCCCGAAAGGAGGCGGGAAAAAAAGAGGAGCGGCAAGGTGTTTGCGACCCCCAAAATCCAGTAGGAAAGGCTCGCCCCCGCCAAGCTCATGATCAAAATGGGCCGGCGCCCCTTGCGATCCGAAAGGCCGCCCCAGATGGGGGCAAAGATGAATTGCATGAATGAAAAACTGGCCATCAGCAAGCCGACTTCAAAGTTTGAGGCCTGGAATTTTTCGACGGCATACGAGGGAAGGTAAGGGACCACAATACCGAAGCCGAGCAGGTCAATGAAAACGATGAGAAAGATCGTGAACAGCGAGGATTTTTGTTTCATATCGGGCAATTATAGGACGCCGGCCAACGCCGCTGGATGTGGACGCAACCTGGCTCTGCAAATGCAACAGGAATTCAAACGGCGCTTAACTCGCGTGGGTCGTCGCGATAAGTTTGGCAAGCTCCTTCTCACCTGGGATAGGTGTCTTATAAAAAGGGATCTGAACCACTTCAGCTATGATGCGCGAATTCGGCCCTCCGACCGAGAATTGGTTCCCCGGATCCTTTTGAAGCGAAGGAACGTATCCCAGCGCAACGACCTTCTTCAGGGAAGGGGAGTATCGACTGCTGGTCAACTCACCTACTGCCTGATCGCCTTTGAAAAGTTTACGGCCCTCCCGGGACTCGTCAGTGCCTTCCCATGCCAACCCCGCAAGAATGCGGTTCACGTGTCCGCGATTGATGATGCGGGCGACGACTTCCTGGCCAATGTAGCATCCTTTGTCTGTGGAAATGGCGTGGTGAAGATCCTCTTCGGTGGGAAGGGCCTCCAGGGCAAGATGCTCTTCCGTCATGTCCACGCCGTAGAGGGGAACCCCCGCTTCCAGTCGAAGAAGATCGAAGGAACGTGAGCCCACACACTTGAGGCCATACTGTTCCCCCTTTTCCAGAAGAGTGGTCCATAACAGGCCGGGATCCTGTCCTTCGAGGAAGAGATCAAATCCCATTTCGCCTGTCCAGCCGGTCTCCCTTGGGGAGCCTTGTCGATGGACGAGGACATTGTTCGGGCCGATTGGAAAGCCTTCTGTCGAATGGGGATGCATCCATCCGTGCGCGTCGGCCTCGCGGGTCAGCTCGTACAAGAGCCACATAGCCTTCGGGCCATGGAGACCGAGATGGGAGGTGCTTTCGGTAATGTCTTCGATCTCCACATCATCGGAGATCGCGAAGCGGAGCAGGTGGTCGAAGACCTCCAGAGCGCAATACTCGGAAGTATCGATCAAGAGCTCATCGATTCCCGTCCGGTGGACATTGACATCCCCCACGATGGCGCCCTTGTGCGTCAGCACAAAGGCATAACAACTTCCATGCAAAGGCAACCGCTTAATGTCATTGGTCACCTGGCCATGCAGGTACTTGAGACTGTCCGGGCCCTTGATTCTGATCTTGCCGCGGTGGGAAAAATCCAGGAGACCCGCCGCATTGCGGACGGCGGCGTATTCCTCCTCCAGGGTCGAATACAGAGAGGCGATTTCCCAGAGGTCTTCCTGCCCGTCAGGCCGCCGCGTCGCACGCAGTTCAAATTTCGCGCCGGCCACGGTTTCACGTTCATAAAGCGGTGTTCTCTTAGTCATAAGGTGACGATGTGTTTTGTTGTCCTGATCAGCACGTCATTATAGCGGAATTGTTTTTCGAGCGTCGACGGAAATCTAGAAGGGAGATCCGGTGATCGAGAAACGTCGTGTGACGGGTATGTAGGTGGAGTGCTCGGTCGAATCCGGTTCAGATCTTATGTCTTCGTGAGAAGGCCTTTCAAAAACGCTTGGATGCCTGCTTCGGCGACTTCGCGGTCCTGTTCCGGCGTGCCCGAACTGCAGCCGACGGCGCCCACAACGCGTCCCTCCACGAGGATGGGAACTCCGCCACCCACGATGGAGAAACGTCCCTGATGGCTGACGTGGATTCCGAAGGCTGGACCGCCCGCCCCGGCCATCGCAGCGTACTCGTGTGTCGGGCGACGCGTACCTGCGGCCGTGAAGGCTTTGTCGATGGAGACCTGGATGGAGGTGATCTTGGCGCCGTCCATTCGTAGAAACATCAGGAGGTGCCCGCCGTCGTCCACGATCGCAATATCCATATCCACGCCCACGGATCGGGCCTTAGCCTCAGTTGCCTCCATAATTCTTTTCACGTCCTCGAGGGTCAATTTCGGAACTGTAATCATGGGGGGTTCCTCTCTCAAATCAAAGGTGACCGCGAAGGTCGCTAGAGGGGTGCCAGGCACACTCAATGTTCATCCGAGGCTTCCTGAGCCAGGGATATCCGCCGGCTTTCTGCGCGCAATGCCATTTGGGCACTGATGAGGCCTGCCAGAATTCCATCTTCGTAATTGAAAGCGGAACTGTTGGCCAACTCGGGGAAAGTTTGGGGGTTCAAGACATCTTCAAAGGTTAAGGATGGATTGAGCGACCGGGCCAGGCGCAAAACTTTGGCGCGCTGTTGTTCTATCAGCTGGCTGAGTAGACGGTCTCCTGCCGGAAAAGAATCTGGCATGACAATTCAAAGTTTAACGGGAGCCGTTCAGCATCCCGGAGCATGGTGGATTCCGAACTGCCGGTAAGCCAGACCCTGCAGTTCATCGGCCAACTCCAGCGTCTGGCGGGCACTGAGCCGGGCGTTGGCCTGAAGCTCCTCAGTGGTCGCGTATTTCTCCAGCAGTCTTCGGCCCAGATCGTGATGGAATTGTTCGTCGGGCTGGATGATATCCCGGTAGAGTCGGGCCGTTTCGTGATCGCCCTTGACCTCGCATAACGCAATAAACTGCTCATTTTTGATGACCGCAATGGCTTCCCGCGTAAACTGCGCAGCCGCCACCCGGTCCACCATGTCACGGAGTACACTCAAAAACTTGAACAGCGGCGTATATCCATGACTCAATGGGTTGAACCCGTCCAGCGTTTCTCCGAGCTGGTGAAGCCGCTCTTCAATGAGTCGATAATGCTTGGCTTCGTCGCCGACCTGTCGCGCGAATGCCATCTTCACTTCAACATTAGTGGTCGTTGGCATCCACACCGCAGCCAGCTCGGTGGCCTCGACTTCATTCTTCAGAGCGATCTTGAGAAGATTCGGGATCGACATCGCCTCCTCAGGGCCGGAGTGGATGTCGACGGGAGATCTCAGCTGATTCAGAATCTTGTCGTTGGATGCCTGGAGTTCCTTAACGAATTCTTTGCTGTCCATGGTCCCGTCCGCTCCTCACGCGCCTTCCCATGATGATTATTTCGCTGCGAATTCCACTCCTCAAAATAAGGGCTTAATGGTGGCGTCAAATTCCTCGCGATCGACCTCTCCCATGATCCTCCCCTTGAGATTTCCGTGACGATCAAAAAAGAACGTGGAAGGCAGTCCTCCTGTCCATTCCGGATAGATCGCTTCCCGGAGATCATTGGCGCCCTTAGGATCGACAATGTAGGTGGGGAAGAGCGCGTGCCGTTCTTTGATAAAATCCTTCACGTCATCAAGATTTTGGGGGTCATCGTTCGAGATCGCCAAGAGTTCCATCCCCTTCGACTTGTACTGTTGATAGAGTTGAACCAGCAATGGGAACTCTTTCCGACAGGGCACGCACCAGGTGGCCCACATATTGACCACAACGACCTTGCCCTTAAGGCCCTTCATCGTCTCCCCAAATTTGTGGGCATCAATGAGAGGAACTTCAACCGGTTTTGATTCGGATTTGCCACCCTGGGAACCGGGGGATTGACCTGGTCCACCCCCATGCAAACTGGCGCAGGGGAATGAAGACAGAATCAACATTGACATGGGAAGAAGAAGCTTTCTCCACCACCGGGATCCCTCAGGCACCCTCGATGAACGTTCCATGATTGTTCGAACCCCCCAATCCTTTCACTACTGAAATCCATCCGCACACCGTCAGCAGGAGCCATAACACCCCAGCCGCACCCCTTTGAAAGCGAGTGCAGATTCTATCCACTTTTGAAGATTTATTCAATCTCGCTTGTAAGTTCCAGTCCGTTGACGCCCTCCCTGCCAGGTCAGACACTAGGCCCTTCCACTTTTTTCTGGCGTCAGGTATCATGAATCACCCTATGCCAATTGATCATGAAGTGGTCGGACGCGCCGTCGAGTTATTCCGGCAGGCGTACGAGAAACAAATGAGCGGCGATCTGGAAGAGGCCGTCGATCTTTACCGGGAGTCCATCGAGACGTTCCCCACGGCGGAAGCGCACACCTTCCTGGGGTGGACTTACAGCTTTCAGGGCCGCATTGAGGAAGCCATCGAAGAGTGCAAGCGAGCCATTCAAATCGATCCCGATTTTGGGAATCCTTACAATGACATTGGCGTGTATTTGATCGAATTGGGACGTCCCGATGAGGCGGTTCCCTGGCTCGAGAAGGCCATCGAGGCGAAACGATACGATGCGCATCATTATCCTTGTTATAACCTCGGGCGGATCTATCTTGCAAAGGAGATGTATACCAGGGCCCGAGCCTACTTTGAGCGTTCTCTTGAGATCGCCCCGGATTACGAGTTGGCCCGTGGGGCACTCGACAGATTAAAACGAAAGATCAATTGAGGGGAACCTAACCGCTATTGATTTTTTTATATCCTCGCATGAATCGGGGACCAAAATGAACGAGATCACCAATCGGGACGTGGAACGCTACATGCACGATTTGATTCCCCCTCGGGACGCCGTGCTGAAAAAGATGGAATCGGAGGCCGCCAAGCGCTCCATCCCGATCATTGGACCGGCTGTGGGCCGGGTCCTCCACCTGCTGGCCCTTACTGCCGGGGCGAAGCGGGTATTTGAGATGGGTTCGGCTATCGGCTATTCGACTCTGTGGCTGGCCAGGGCTGTGGGAGAGCGCGGGGAGGTGTTCTAC
>JBAVHJ010000229.1:0-2000 GCA_049685715.1 Terriglobia bacterium
GCGCGATCCCAGCCCTGCGCGGACGAGGTCGAGGGAGCGGGCATCATGAAGGTCACCGAGGGCAATGAGTGCCGAAGCGGCGAGCGGGCTCCTAGGGTTTCGTGCCATTTCCAGGAATTGGGGTGCCAGCTTAACCGCATTAAGCCTTCCCAAGGCACGCACCGCTGCAATGTTCCAAGGAACGTCGTTGCTGGTTTCGAGGATCTTGCGTAGGTCCACGAGGGCGCGGGGATCGTGAATCGCGGCCAGCGCCGAAATGGCCTGCTCCCGCAGTTCAGGCTCGGACATGTGCTCGATCGCATAGGGATACCCATCGCGGATTCCATGCCGTCCCAGAAACTCGGCCATCTCCAATTTCCGGAGGAGGTTGAGTTCTTCCCGGAGATGCGGGGCGAACGCCTTCGCGGCATCGTCAGTATCGATTCGGGTCAGCGCTTCGGTCGCCTGCCACCAAATGTCCCACTGGTCCGGGACGAGCAGGGCCGCCAGCGGCGGGACGAGCCGGTTGTCGGCGACCTTTCCACAGGCCGAAGCAAACTCATGACGCTCCGCGTGGTCCATGGGGAGTTTAGAAATCTCAAGCAGCGCCGGCGTGGCGTCGGCACGCGGAAGGTCACCCAGCACCCTGATGTCAGTGACGAATGGGAGCCCCGAGTCGTATTCATTTTTGACTCGCGACACAATCTCGCGGACGCCCTCCAAGGGGTTTAATCGCGCCAGGGCCCACTCTGCTCCCTCCTGGATTGAGGGCGGTGCATCCAGGGGTAATTGCTTGAGCCGGCCCAGCATCGCTCCTTTTTGACCTCCCATTTCGAGACGGCCAATGGCATGAAGCCGGGCCCCTTCCTCGGCAAATGTGAGAGGGCGGTCAAGTTCCAGCTGAGCCCGGGCGGCTTTAATGTCCATTATCCTTGGGCCGACGGCGCCGAATGCCCCGAACGCTGCTACGCGAGCCGCGGTGTTGGAATCGGCCTTCTCGAGCGATGAGGCAAGCAGGTTCGCGGCCCGGTCGCGAAATTCTGGCTGATCGAGGTAGTCCGCCTCAAGGAGATCCTGTAGCGTCTTTGCCGCTTGCTCGCGCACGGCGGCTGAGAGGTCGCCCAGATGAGGCCCTACGGCTTCTAAGACCCCCGGAGTCTGCGCGGCGAGCAAAGAACGCCGCCCCAAGGCCGCCAGCAGGGGGATGGCCGGTGGACCTTTTTCAGCCCGTAATCCGTCAAGCAGCAACGCGACCTTCTTGGGCCGGTCCGGATTGGCGTTGACCGCAAGCAAGACCTTGACCGTTTCCAGTAGCCCGTCGCTTTCATCCTGAAGCGTTGGGATCGCCTGCTCCAAGCTGGGAGACTGATGAAGGACGGCATACCCCTGCATCGACCGGCCCAACATCAACAGCCGCAACTGCCCCCGTTCTAAAGAGGAGGATTCGCCAAAGCGCTGAACACCGAGGTCATCACTCGTAAGCGACAGTGATTCCCTCGAAAACACGCCCTTGAGTACCTGCACCGGAGCGAATCGGAATTGCAGCAGAGAGCGCTCGCCCTTGCCTCCCATTACAATTCTTGTTTCACGAACCTCCACCACACGCCCGACCAACACCAGGCTCGCTTCGCCCAGGGCCGGCTCGAGATCGAGGCCACGGTACCACTCAGGATGCGTATAGGCGGGAGCCAAGCCGACTGGAAACAGAAGGAGAAGACAGGTCCCGACAACCCGGCGCACAAGCTTATTCGATGTACACAGTTTCGCTCTCATGGTTTGCTCTTGACCCCTACAGAGAGATTAAGTTGAAACTTGCTGGTCAGTTTCTTACCTGTTCAAAGACGCTACCGGACGCCAAAGTGTTATCTGACCGATTACTGAAAAGCGAGACTCGCTGCACCCGGCTCTGGGTTCTCAGGGCTCGCTTTTGCACAGGCGCGTTTCATCACGACAAAGTTTTGTAACACGACAACCTCAGAATTCAAGGGTTCGCGAGAGGTATCCGCCGCTAGGCTCTAACC
>JBAVHJ010000230.1:0-13331 GCA_049685715.1 Terriglobia bacterium
GAATTAGAGAGATGAGAAAGGCCGTCCGCCGCGGCGGACGGCCCCACTTTGACGAAGCGGATCGCTTCAGACTCGGAAAGTCCATGCGAGAAGGAATCACGCTGCAGTGCGGCGAATGCAAGGAACGTAACTACATCACGACCAAGAACAAGCGCAAACACACGGATCGTGTGGAGTTGAGCAAGTTCTGTCGAAAGTGCCGGAAGCACACTCCGCATAAAGAAGTGAAATAGGCCCGGGGCCGCCGGAGGTCAAGCCGGGCGGCGGGAAGATCCTGTGGAGGGCGTGGAACAAGGCAGGGCGATTCGGGATCGTGCGCGTCGATCAGATCCTGCCGGTCGCCGTTTTGATGTAGGCCTGTGGCTCAATTGGTAGAGCATCGGTCTCCAAAACCGAGGGTTGGGGGTTCGAGTCCCTCCAGGCCTGCCAGAGTCATGTAGGACGGTCCCCTCCGCGGGGCCGTCCTACGACGAATCGGAGGAAATGTGACCACAGCAGCAACGGAATATGTGACTTCACGATGGACGCGCTTGAAATCGTTTTTTACGGACGTGCGACTGGAGATGAAGAAAGTCTCCTGGCCGTCCCGGAAGGAAATCACGGGCACCACCATCGTGGTCCTGTTTGCGGTCTTTTTCTTCGGTTTTTATCTGGGTCTGCTGGACGTGGGTTTTTCGCGGCTGGTGCAGAAAATACTTCATTTTTTCCGGACCACGACGTAGCGCCGCACCCTCCTGCCCGCGCGGGAGGTGTTAAAACAACAACACAAGAGAGGATAGCCACTCATTGCACTCAGACGATTCCAGTCACTCGATAGCCAAGCAGTGGTACATCATTCACACCTACTCCGGGTTTGAAAAGAAGGTCAAGGAATCGATCGAAGTCCAGAAACAGATTGATCCTCATCTCAGCGAACACATCGGTCAGGTGCTCATTCCCACGGAGGATGTGGTCGAGATGAAAGGGGGCAAGCGTGTCGTCACCCCCAAAATGTTTTATCCCGGTTACGTCCTGGTCGAATTGGAGATGGATGACAACACCTGGCACGCCATCAAGAATACCCCGCGGGTCACCGGCTTTGTCGGCTCCGCCACTCACCCCACGCCCTTGACCGACGAGGAGGTGAACAAGATTGTTTACAAGGTGCAAACCTCGGTCGAGAAGCCCAAACCGAAATTGAGCTTCGAAAAAGGGGAAACGGTCAAAATCATGGAGGGACCTTTCAGTAGTTTCACGGGAACTGTCGAGGATGTGAACCCCGAGCGGTCGACGCTGCGCATCCTGGTGACAATTTTTGGGCGATCCACTCCCGTGGAGCTGGATTTTCTCCAGGTGGAGAAGGTGTGAGGGGTTTTCGGGCAGACGATCGCAGGACGAGCACCTTTGAGGCTCAGTCGAAAGGGTTGTCGAGACGGCTAGCGCCGGATCCAAAATCTAGTCGAGGATGGTCATGAAAAAAGTCATTGGTCAAGTGAAGCTTCAAATCCCCGCGGGAAAAGCGACACCCGCACCCCCGGTGGGAACGGCGCTGGGACCGCAGGGCGTCAATATCATGGAATTCTGCAAGGCCTTCAATGCCAGGACCTCGGCCAAGGACCAGGAAGGGTTGATCATCCCGGTCGTGATCACCGTCTTCGCTGACCGATCATTCACCTTTATTACCAAGACGCCGCCGGCCTCGGTTCTGTTGAAGCGCGCCGCTGGAATTGCCAAGGGCTCGGGCGAACCCAACAAGACCAAGGTGGGCACGGTGACGGAAAAACAGATTGAGGAAATTGCCAAGATTAAACTGCCTGACTCCAATGCCACGAACCTGGAATCCATTATGGAAACCGTGCGGGGCACCGCACGAAGCATGGGCATTGAAGTGATCTCGGGCTGAAGCTGAGGGAAGACGTCCGACCGCAAGAATCGCTGAAAAACGGGAGTCCGGAATATTATGGCTAGAAAATTTGGAAAGAAAAGAGAAGCGGCCAATAAGCTGATCGAGCCCCGCCGCTACACCCTGGAAGAGGCCATGCCCCTTCTGAAAAAAACACACTTCACGAAGTTTGATGAGACGGTGGAGGTGGTCTTGCGGTTGGGGGTTGACCCGAAGCACGCGGACCAGATGGTGCGCGGCACCGTGGTCCTGCCCCACGGCCTGGGGAAGACCAAGAAGGTGTTGGTGATTGCTTCGGGCGACAAGATGAAGGAAGCCGAAACGGCCGGCGCGGACATGGTGGGCGGCGAGGAGATGGTCGACAAGATCCAGAAAGGATGGACGGATTTTGACGCCGTTATTGCGACCCCCGACATGATGAAATCCGTCGGCAAGCTGGGCAAGGTCCTGGGGCCGCGGGGATTGATGCCGAATCCCAAAACCGGCACGGTGACGTTTGATGTGGCCAAAGCAGTCCAGGAAACCAAGGCGGGCAAGGTGGAGTTTCGGGTGGACAAGACGGCGATCATCCACACCCCCGTGGGAAAGATTTCGTTCGAGGTCACCAAGCTGATCGAGAATGCGCGGCTCCTGATCGACAGCGTGTTAAAAGCAAAGCCGACGACCGCCAAGGGAAAATACGTGAAATCGCTGACCGTGACCTCCACCATGGGTCCTGGGATTAAGATCGATCTGGCTTCCGTGGGCGCGCATTGATCGGGGATGGCCGAGGAGAATGCCCCGAAGCTTCCCAGGATGTCAAAGAACCGCGCCGGTGAATCCGACGCGACCCGGGGGGACTGGCGGGTGCCTGAGAGTTGTTTTGTTTGAAGTTCGAGGGAGTCGATAACCATGACAAAAGATGAGAAAGCCAAAGAGATTCAAGAGCTGAAGGAGACATTCCAAAAATCACGGAATGTCATCCTGGCGAGTTTTCAGGGCCTGGATGTGGCCCAGGACACGGATTTGCGCCGCCAGATTCGAAGCACTCAAACCTATTATCGGGTCGTCAAGAACACGCTGGCAAAAATTGCCGCCAAGGACACGCCCGTGGAGCCCCTGATCGAACGGTTTCAGGGCGCCACTTCGGTGGCCTGCAGTTCAGGCGATCCCGTGGCCCTGGCCAAGGTGCTGACGCAATATGCGAAGGACCATCCCCTCTTTACGTTCAAGGCGGGGATGGTGGAGGGGAAGGTGGTATCGATGGGTGAGTTGACGGCCATCGCTGACCTTCCTTCACGGGAGGAACTGCTGAGCAAACTGCTTTACGTGCTGAAGGCGCCCGTACAACAACTCGCCACGGTGCTTCAAGCCACAAGCCGGAACCTGGCCGTGGTGCTGAGCGAAGTGGCGAAGAAGAAAGAAGGCAGCCCCGCGCCATAAAGCGCGCCCGGGTGCGGGCCGAGGGAACGATGCATCGTTGATTTAAACATTCAACTGGTCTGGAGGAAATTAAGATGGCAACTGAGCTCAACCGAGAAAATATCCTGGGCTGGATCGAGAACGCCTCCCTGCTGGAGATTTCTCAACTGGTCAAGGATATCGAAACAAAGTTCGGGGTGTCGGCCGCCGCCGCGGCCCCGGTCATGGTCGCCGGAGCAATGCCTGCCGGCGGAGCGGCCGCCGCCGTGGAAGAGAAGACGGAATTTGATGTGGTGCTCACGGTCGTGGGCAGCAACAAGATCAACGTCATTAAGGCGGTTCGTGAAGTCACCAGCCTGGGATTGAAAGAGGCGAAGGATCTCGTCGATGGTGCTCCCAAATCGGTCAAAGAAGGGGTGTCCAAAGATGAAGCTGAAGCCATCAAAAAGAAATTCACCGAGGCGGGTGCCACAGTCGAAGTCAAGTAAGGGTCCGACTGATCAGTTCAACGCTATCGATTTCGAGGGTCGCGAAGCGCGACGAAACGTGCTTTCAGCGCAGGGGAGGGGTGTCCCTGGAGCCTGGCGTCTCCGGATTTTTGGGGAACGCGAGGTTCGAAGTGTCTTTTGGCGTCAATAAAGGAGTTCTCAAGCATGAACAATCAACCTGTTCTTACTCCACGAGAGCGTATTGATTTTTCAAAGATCAAGACGCTGATCCAAATCCCGAATCTCATCGAGGTGCAGAAGAAATCCTATGAGCGGTTTCTGCAGATGAACCTGCTTCCCGCGGAACGGGAGGACAATGGTCTCCAGGCGGTATTCAATTCGGTGTTTCCGATCAGTGACTTTCGTGGGCAGTCGCAGCTCGAGTTTGTGGAGTACTCGATCGGAAACTGGGAGTGCAAGTGTGGTGAACTCAAAGGGCTGGACCACCTTCGTTCTCGGTGCCAGAGCTGCGGAACCATCATTATCACGGACCCTTACCTGGGGGCCACGCTTCTCTGCAAGGCCTGCGGTGCATCCAATAAGAATATCGTGACGTTTTGTGACAAGTGCGGGGATCCGGTCAACCTCCAGCTCAAGTACGATGTGAACGAGTGCCAGGAGCGCGGGATGACCTACGCCGTCCCCCTGAAAGTGACCATCCGGCTGGTCATTTATGAGAAGGATGCGGAGACGGGCGAGAAACAGGTCCTCGACGTCAAGGAGCAGGAAGTGTATTTCGGGGAAGTTCCGCTCATGACGGAGAACGGGACGTTCATCATCAACGGGACCGAGCGCGTCATCGTCAGCCAGTTGCACCGCTCTCCCGGGGTATTCTTCGAAGCCGCCAATCAACGCACCTTTTTCCTGGGCAAGATTATCCCCTATCGCGGTTCGTGGGTCGAGTTTGAGTACGACACCAAGAACATCCTGTATGTCCGCATCGACCGGAAACGGAAGTTCGCGGCGAGCGTTTTCCTGCGGGCCCTGGGACTGAAAAACGACGAGGAAATTCTGCGGACGTTCTACTCGGTGGATACCATCCGCTTCCAGGATAACAAGCTCTTCTGGCAGGTGTCCCCCTCGTTGATCGGCTTTAAGGTGTCCCATCACATCAACCACCCCAAGACCAAGGACGAAATCTGTCACGCCGGGCGGAAGATCACGAGCGCCATTTACAAAGAGATTGAAAAAGCCAAGATCACCGAAGTGGAAGTCAGCGCCAATGATTTGACCGGGGCATTTTCGGTGTCCGACTTGGTGGACAAGAACACCGGCGAGGTGCTGGTGGAAGCCAACTCGGAAATGAACCCCAACCTCATCGGAAAAATCATGGATGCCGCAATCGGCTCCATTGGCCTCTTTTTTCCGGAACGTGATGATGTGGGCCTGGTCATTTCCCAGACCCTGAAAAAGGACACGGTGAAGACCCCGCAGGAGGCGTTGATCGAGATCTACCGCAAGCTTCGCCCGGGCGATCCGCCGACCCTGGAAACGGCCACCGCGCTTTTTCAGGGAATGTTCTTCGATTCCCGGAAGTATGACTTTTCGCGTGTGGGCCGGATGAAATTCAACATCAAGCTTTACGAGAGGGCGGAAGCGAGGACGACGCTGAGTGAAAGCGTCGAGGAGAGCAGCGCAAGCCTCCACGTGCATGATTCCGCGGCCGCACTGGGGTTGGTGGCCCCGTTCACCGTCCAGATTGAGAGTGAATACCTGCGCGTCACCTCGACCGGTGACGGGACCAACTGGGCTGTCCAGCGAGGATGGTATGGAAGCCGGCCCGATAAGCATGCCGGCGGCCTCCTGGTGGCTCAGCCGCGGATTCTGGATCCCGATGATTTCTACGCGACCATCCGGTATCTGCTGAAGTTGCGAAAAAGCATCGGTGCCGTCGATGACATCGATCACCTCGGAAATCGCCGCGTCCGCGCGGTCGGTGAGCTTCTGGAGAACCAGTTCCGCATCGGACTGGTGCGCATGGAGCGCGCCATCAAAGAGAAGATGTCGGTCTTCCAGGACATGTCCTCCATCATGCCCCACGACCTGATCAATGCGAAGCCCGTGATGGCGGCGATCAAGGAGTTCTTCGGCTCTTCCCAGTTGTCGCAGTTTATGGATCAGACGAACCCGCTTTCGGAAATTACCCATAAGCGCCGGCTTTCGGCACTGGGTCCGGGCGGGCTTTCCCGGGAAAGGGCGGGGTTCGAAGTGCGCGACGTGCATCCCACGCACTATGGGCGAATCTGCCCGATCGAGACCCCGGAAGGCCCCAACATCGGATTGATTTCGTCGCTGTCCTGTTACGCCCGCATCAACGAATACGGTTTCATTGAAAGCCCTTACCGCAAGGTTAAAGATGGACGGGTGGTGGACTACGTGACCATGACGAACCAGGGAGACAGCGATTACCACATCGGCGACCAGGTGGAGCGGAAGGCGGCCGAAGAAGACAACGAGGGGCTGAAGGGCAAGCGCAAGAAGGCCATGGAATACGAGCCGTTCTCCTTCTACCAGTCGGCCTGGGAGGAGGACAAGTACACCATCGCCCAGGCGAACGTGCCGCTGGACGAGAACGGACGACTGATTCCCGAACTGGTGAATGCGCGCCGGGCCGGAAATTTTGTGCTGGTGCCGCGCGACGAGGTGGACTTTATTGATGTGTCTCCCAAGCAGCTCGTGTCGGTGGCGGCTTCCCTGGTGCCGTTCCTGGAAAACGACGACGCCAACCGCGCGCTCATGGGTTCGAACATGCAGCGACAATCCGTGCCCCTCCTCCGGGCGGAAGCGCCCATGGTCGGGACCGGCATGGAGAGGATTACAGCCCGGGACTCCGGTGCGACCGTGGTCTGCCGCCGCTCCGGCGTGGTCGACAGCGTGGACAGTGAACGCATCATCGTGCGGGTCGAAGGGAGTGACAGCGGTCAACTCTCACGCGAGGTCGGCGCCGACATTTATTCGCTGACCAAATTCAAGCGCTCCAACCAGAACACCTGCATCAATCAGAAACCGATCGTGCGCGCCGGCGCCCGGGTGATGAAGGGGCAGGTCCTGGGGGACGGTCCGTGCACGGACCTGGGGGAACTGGCGCTCGGACGGAACATCCTTGTGGCCTTCATGCCCTGGCGCGGGTACAACTTCGAGGACGCCATCCTCGTCAGCGAAAAGCTGGTGCGAGAGGATTATTACACCTCCATCCATATCGAAGAATTTGAAATCGAGTCGCGTGAAACGAAGCTCGGACCCGAAGAAATCACCCGCGATATTCCCAATGTCGGTGAGGGAACGCTTCGAGACCTCGATGAAAGCGGGATTATTCGTATCGGCGCCCAGGTCAAGCCCGGTTCGATCCTCGTCGGGAAGGTGACACCGAAAGGCGAAACACAGCTGACCCCCGAAGAGAAATTGCTGCGCGCTATCTTTGGGGAAAAAGCTGGGGATGTCCGCGATGCGTCGCTTTACACCCCTCCGGGCATCGAGGGAACCATCGTGGATGTCAAGATCTTCTCCCGCAAGGGCCAGGAGAAGGACCTGCGCGCCAAGCAGATCGAGAATACACAAATCGAACGCCTCCAGATGAACCTCCAGGACGAGATTCGAATTCTTGATGACGAGCGACTGAAGCGTCTCTGCCTCCTCCTTGAGGGTCAGGAATTATCAGCCGATCTGATTAATGAACGCACCCAGAAGAAGATCCTGGCCAAAAAGACCGTGCTGACGCGCGAGCATTTGAATCGGAATTCTCTGAAGCCCGTCGATTTGAAGCGGCTGAAGGTCAAGGACCAGGCGGAGGATTTGGCGGAGCGAATCCAGGAAGTGGAGGACATGACCTCGCGGCAGATCGAAGTCCTGAAGAAGATCACCGATGAAAAGGTCGCCAAGCTGAAGAAAGGTGATGAGCTTCCTCCGGGTGTCATCAAGATGGTCAAGGTGTATGTGGCCATGAAGCGGAAACTCTCGGTCGGGGACAAGATGGCAGGGCGTCACGGGAACAAGGGCGTCATCGCGCGCATCCTGCCGGAAGAGGACATGCCTTACCTTCCCGACGGGACGCCGGTGGAGATCGTGCTGAATCCCCTCGGGGTGCCCTCGCGCATGAACGTGGGACAGATCCTCGAAACCCATCTGGGTTGGGCTGCCCACGCGCTGGGCCTGCATTTCGCCTCTCCCGTGTTTGACGGCGCGACGGAGAAGGAAATCAAGGCGATGCTCCGAAAATCCGGCCTGCCCGAGAACGGCAAGACCGCCCTGTACGACGGGTTGACCGGCATCCAGTTCGAGCAGCCGGTGGCGGTGGGATATATTTACATGCTCAAGCTCTCCCACCTCGTGGACGACAAGATCCACGCGCGGTCGATCGGCCCGTATTCGTTGATTACCCAGCAACCCCTCGGCGGCAAGGCCCAGTTTGGCGGGCAGCGGTTTGGGGAAATGGAAGTGTGGGCGTTGGAGGCCTACGGGGCAGCCTATATCCTTCAGGAACTGCTGACGGCAAAGTCTGATGATGTCTATGGTCGAGCGAAAATCTATGAAGCCATCGTGAAGGGAGAAGCCGCCATTGAGCCGGGAGTGCCGGAGTCTTTCAATGTGTTGATCCGTGAATTGCAGTCGCTGGGCCTCGATGTGGAGCTGATCAAAAAGAAATTGGCGGAGCCGCTCAGCGTGTGAGAGGGTCCGGAGGAACGCTGGGGAAGGCGGGCAGGGGAATGCCCCCGCCTCCGGGATTTGAAACGCAGGTTGTGAAATTTCCAGCAATTTCGAATTGGCCTCGAAGCAGGCCAGGAGGAAGTGACCTTGTTTAGAAGTAATCCGCATGATCGAATGAATACCATTTCCGATTTTGATGCCATCCGCATCTCCATTGCATCGCCCGAGAAAATCCGCTCGTGGTCGCATGGAGAAGTCACCAAGCCGGAAACGATCAATTACCGCACCTTCAAGCCGGAGCGGGACGGCCTGTTTTGCGCCCGCATTTTCGGGCCGGTCACGGACTGGGAATGCTTGTGCGGGAAGTACAAGCGTATGAAACACCGCGGGGTCATCTGTGACAAGTGCGGCGTCGAAGTCACCCTCAGCAAGGTGCGGCGGGAGCGTTTGGGCCATATCGAGCTGGCCTCGCCCTGCTCCCACGTCTGGTTCTTCAAAGGAGTGCCCTCCCGCATCGGGCATCTTCTGGACATCTCTCTGCGCGAACTGGAGCGGGTTCTCTACTTTGAGTCCTACATCGTCATCGACCCGGGGGAGGCCCCGGTGAAGGAGAAAGAGCTCCTGACCGAGGATAAATTCCGACAGTTACAGGCCGACTATCCGGGCGGGTTCACGGCCATGATCGGAGCTGAGGCGATCAAGGAATTGCTGAAACGCGTTGACGTGGACGGGCTGGCAACGACGCTCCGGAAGGGGATGAAGAAGGAAACGTCGCAGCAAAAGCGGTTGAAGTATGCCAAGCGGCTGAAGGTGGTGGAGGCGTTTAAGAAGTCGGGAAACAAGCCCGAGTGGATGATCATGGATGTGATTCCGGTGATTCCGCCCGAGTTGCGACCGCTCGTCCCGCTGGACGGGGGGCGGTTTGCCACGTCGGATTTGAACGATCTTTATCGTCGCGTCATCAATCGCAACAACCGCCTGAAGAAGCTGATGGAACTGCGCGCTCCCGACGTGATCGTGCGCAATGAAAAACGCATGCTGCAGGAGGCCGTGGATGCGCTCTTCGATAACGGCCGCCGGGGCCGCGTGCTGCGGGGCGCCAACAACCGCCCGTTGAAATCCCTGAGCGATACGTTGAAAGGGAAACAGGGGCGGTTCCGCCAGAACCTGCTGGGCAAGCGCGTGGATTATTCCGGCCGCTCCGTGATCGTGGTTGGTCCGGAATTAAAGCTGCATCAGTGCGGATTGCCCAAGAAGATGGCCCTCGAACTCTTCAAACCGTTCATCTACAACCGCCTTGAACAGGCGGGCCACTGCACCACGATCAAGACGGCCAAGGAGATGGTCGAGCGGCAGGATCCCATCGTGTGGGATATCCTCGAAGAAGTGATTCGGGACCACCCGGTGCTGCTGAACCGCGCTCCGACCCTGCATCGGCTTGGCATCCAGGCGTTCGAGCCCATGCTGGTTGAAGGCAAGGCCATCAAGATCCATCCCCTGGTCTGTACCGCCTTTAACGCCGACTTTGACGGGGACCAGATGGCCGTACACATCCCGCTTTCGCCGGAAGCACAGATCGAGGCGAGCGTGTTGATGCTTTCGTCCAACAACATCCTCTCTCCCGCGAACGGACAGCCGATTACGGTCCCGTCGCAGGACATCGTTCTCGGGATTTACTACCTGACCAAGGCCAAACCGGGAACCCGGGGCGAAGGGCGCACTTTTTCCAACATCAACGAAGCCCTGCTGGCGCGCGAAGCCGGCGAGGTGGAGACGCTCACTCCCATCAAGCTTCGTTACAGCGGCGAAGTCATCGACCTGGTGACCGCCTATGACGATCAGGACGTCATCCACACGGAGCCGGTCCGCCTCCAGAACCAGTACCTGAAGACCACGGTGGGCCGGGTCATCCTGAATGACCACCTGCCCAAGGATGAGAACGGCAAACCCCTCATGCCGTTCGTCAACGGCCTGTTGAAACGGAAGGGCCTCGGCCAGCTGGTGAATGCCTGTCATCTGCGCCTTGGTCTCGAACGCACCGTGGAAATGCTTGACGAAATCAAATCGCTGGGATTCCTCTATGCGACGCGCGCCGGGATTTCGATCGGAATCGACGACCTCGTCATTCCCTCCGAGAAAAGCAAATTTGTCAGCGCCGCGGAGAAGGAAGTGATCGTGGTTCAGCGGCAGTATCTTGACGGAGCGATCACCAACGGCGAGCGGTACAACAAGGTCATCGGGATTTGGTCGGATGTGACCGAGAAGGTGGCGGACGAGATGTTCCGGCAGATGCAGGAGACCGATAAGAAGGGCGAGTACTTCAACCCCATTTACATCATGGCGGATTCAGGGGCCCGCGGGTCGAAGCAGCAGATCCGCCAGCTTGCCGGGATGCGCGGACTGATGGCGAAGCCCTCCGGCGAGATCATCGAGACGCCGATCACCTCCAACTTCCGCGAAGGGTTGGACGTGTTGCAGTACTTCATTTCGACGCACGGCGCCCGCAAAGGCCTGGCGGATACGGCGCTGAAGACAGCCGACTCCGGCTACCTCACGCGCCGGCTCGTCGATGTGGCGCAGGATGTCATTATCAGCGAATATGATTGCGGGACCGTGGATGGCATCTACGTGGAGTCCATCATTGAGTCCGGCGAAATCATCGAACCGTTGCGCGACCGCGTCGTGGGCCGCGTCTCCCTGGAGAAAATCAAGGATTACGAAGGCAACGTCATCGTCGATGTCAACCAGGAAATTACCGAGGATCTGGCGGCAGCAATTCAGAGCGCCGGCATCGAACGGGTCAAGATCCGATCGGTGCTGACCTGCCAGTCACGACGGGGGGTCTGCGTCAAGTGTTACGGCCGCAATCTCGCGTCGGGCAAGATGGTGGAGCTGGGCGAGGCTGTGGGGGTGGTGGCGGCTCAATCTATCGGCGAGCCGGGAACCCAGCTGACCATGCGGACATTCCACATTGGAGGGACCGCCAGCCGCGTCACCGAACAGTCCACCCAGGAGGCGAAGTCCCATGGGTTCGTCCGCTATGTGGACCTGCAGACGGTACGTAATAAGGAAGGCATCCTGGTCTCAATGAACCGCAATGGCTCGATCATTATTCAGGATGAGAAGGGACGTGAAAAAGAGCGTTACGCTGTGGTGTATGGCGCGCGCGTCCGCGTTGAGGATGACCAGGAGGTGCAGTTGGGACAAACGCTCCTGGAGTGGGATCCGTACACCTATTCCATCCTGACCGAGTTCGGCGGCATCGTGCAGTACAAGGACCTCGTCGAGGGGATCACCATGCAGGAAGAGGTGGACGAGGTCACCGGCTACACGCATACCGTGGTCAAGGATTCGCCGGATGAAAAGCGGCAACCCCAGCTGGTGATTCGCGACGACAAGCACAAGGTGAAGAAGACCTACTTCATGCCGTCTCGAGCTCACTTGATGGTGACCGACGGCGACGAAGTGCACCAGGGGGATGTGCTGGTGAAGATCCCGAGAGAAACCACCAAAACCAAGGACATCACGGGAGGACTGCCGCGCGTCGTAGAACTGTTTGAGGCCCGGCGTCCCCGGGAGACCGCGGTGATCGCTGAAATCGATGGCAACGTGAAGTATGGCGAAATCACCAAGGGCCAGCGCAAGATCGTCATCGAGAGCGACGGCCCGGGCCAGAAAATGATCAAGGAATACCTGCTGCCACGGGGCGTTCACGTCAGCGTCCAGGAAGGGGAGACCATCCGGGCCGGCGAGCCCCTCATGGATGGCCCCCGCAACCCGCATGATATTCTCGCCGTCCTCGGCGAGAAGGAGTTGCAGGCGTACCTCGTCAATGAGATTCAGGAGGTCTACCGGTTGCAGGGCGTCAACATCAACGACAAGCACATCGAAGTCATCGTCCGGCAGATGATGCGGTGGGTGAAGATCGAAGAAGTGGGCGACACGGATTTTCTGGTGGAAGAGCAAGTGGACCGGTTCCGGTTCCAGGAAGAGAATGTCCGTATCACCGCCAAGGGCGGAAAGCCGGCGGTGGGGCGGCCTCTGCTGCTGGGCATCACCAAGGCGTCCCTGTCCACCGACTCGTTCATCTCGGCTGCTTCGTTCCAGGAAACCACTCGAGTGCTTACCGAGGCGTCCATCAGCGGGCGGGTCGACTATCTGCGCGGCTTGAAAGAGAATGTGATTATGGGGCGATTGATTCCAGCGGGGACCGGAATGGAGTATTATCGCAACATCAAGCTGCTCACCGAGGAACCTGAGAAGGTTGAAACCAAGCCCGAAGAAGAAGTCCTGACGGCCGGGGGACTTGAATTCCTGACCGATGCAACTGATATGGGCCCGGTGCATTAAGCGACCGGCACGCTGACCCTTCACATCCCGTCAATCTCAGGGCTGAGTCTTTGGACTCAGCCCTTTTTTATTGGGCAGACATCCCGTCTGCCCCCCTATCTTGTTGGCCAGGGATCGAGGATTCTACTGAGGGGTTAAGGGCGGGGCTTGAATCCACGGTGCAGACGGGACGTCTGCACCGCGTTCAGCTAAATGGAAATCGTCGAGACCTCCAGCACCGAGGGTTCGCCGCTGACGACCACCAGACCCGAGTCCGTTACCACATATTTTTTCCGGTCCAGTTCCGGGTCGTAGCCGATTTCGCTGTGCGGAGGGATGCGGACATTTTTGTCGATGATGGCGTTGCGGATGGAAGTGTGGCGCCCGATATCAACCCGATCCATGATGATGCTGTTCTCCACCGTGGTCCAGCTGTGCACGAACACATTGCGCCCCAGAACGGAGTTGCGCACGGTTCCCCCGCTGATAATGCACCCTTCGGAAATCAGGGAGTCGATCGCCTCGCCGCGGCGCCCCTCCTCATCAAAAGCGAATTTGGCGGGCGGATCATTGTAATTGGCCGTGCG
>JBAVHJ010000231.1:0-9453 GCA_049685715.1 Terriglobia bacterium
CCTCAGGATCAGGATCCGGGACATGAGGCAGTAGTGATCCTGACCGATGGTCTGTGGCGCTCCCGGTTCGGGGGCGACGCCCATATCATCGGAAAAGCGATCGTGATTAATGGAGTGCATCGAACCGTGGTTGGCGTGCTTTCCCCGGACTTTGCCAATTTGGAAGACGAGCAGATTTACCTGCCCCTGATTTTTTCAGACCATCGCGACACTGAGCGTGGCAGTCGGCACCTTGGAGTGATGGGAAGGTTACGGCCGGGCCTGAGCCTCGACGCCGCACAGCATCGGATGACGGAGTTCGCCCGCCGCCTGGAGCAGCAGTATCCCAAGGAGTGGGAGGGAGGCACCATCCGGCTGCAACCGGTTGAAGCCGCCTATGTGGAGGATGTCCAGGTCCTCCTGTTGATCCTCTTTGGCGTGGTGGGTTTGGTCCTGCTGATTGCGTGCGTTAACGTGGCCAACCTGTCGTTGGCGCGCAGCACAGGTCGCCAAAAAGAGATGGCGATCCGCACGGCCCTGGGCGCGAGCCAGGCCGGCCTCTTCCGGCAGGTGCTGACGGAAAGTGTGATGCTGGCGGTTCTGGGGGGTCTCCTGGGAATTGTGCCGGCCCTCTGGGGCATCGATTTCATCACTTCATTCGGTCTCGACAGCCTGCCTAACGCCAGGTTGATCCGGCTCGATGGCGGCGTTCTTCTTTTCACCTTGCTTCTTTCGATGGTGACGGGTGTTCTATTTGGGTTGGCGCCTGCCATGCAGGTGTGGAAGAGCAACCTGAACGATACCCTAAAGGAATCCACCGTCTCACTGGGTGGCAGTCCGCGCCAACGCCTGGGCCGCATTCTGGTGGCCGGCGAAGTTGCATTGACGTTCGTGCTTCTGGTGGTTGCCGGAGTGATGCTGGAAACCTTCCTGCGGGTGCGCTCCGACGATCCGGGATATAACTCTCGCGGTGTGCTGACCATGAGCATCGCGCTTTCAGATAGTCAATACTCGACCCCGGAAAAGCAGGTGGCCTTTTACGACGCCGTCCTCGATCGCGTCCAGGCGCTTCCCGGGGTTCAGAGCGTCGGTGCTTGCGATGCGCTCCCTCCAGGGAGTGATGTCCATGGTTCCGCCCTCCACGTTGAAGGCCGGCCGGAACCTCGACTGCACGACAAACACATCGTACTCCATGATGCCGTCACCCCAGACTATTTCAAGGCGATGCAAATCCCCTTGTTGCGAGGAAGACTCATCGACCAGACGGACCGGAAGGACACAACCCTGGTGGCCCTGGTGGATGAGTGGACGGCCAAACAGAATTGGCCCAACGAGAATCCCCTGGGCAAAAGGTTCAAGCTGGAGGAGAAGGACCCCTGGCGCGAAATCGTGGGTGTGGTAGGCGACGTGAAGCGCCCTGTCCTCGCCTTCCTGGTCAAGGGTCAATTGGGGCAGGTCTATTTTCCGCTCACGCAGGAGGCCAAGGCCACCATGTCATTGGCCATCCGTACCTCCGGCGATCCCGCAGCCTTGATGCCGGCGGTGCGAGAAGTGGTACGGAGCGTGGATGTGGATCAACCCGTCTTTCGGGTGCAGACCCTGAATGCGGCGCGGGCTGCGGGCATCACCTCGCAACGCCTGGCTGCGTTGCTATTGGGCTGTTTTGCCGTCGTGGCGTTGCTTCTGGCGATGATTGGGATCTACGGGGTTGTTTCCTTCAGCGTCGGCCAACGCACACGGGAGATCGGCATTCGCATGGCCCTCGGCGCGGAACGAGGAGAGATCTTAAAACTGGTCCTGAGGCGGGGCGTTGTGCTCATGCTGATCGGCATGGGATTTGGCTTGGCCGGTTCAGTTGCCCTGACTCGGCTTCTCTCCCACTTACCTTTCGGAGTACGATCCACGGGACTGCTCACTTTTGGCCTGGCCGCGTTTTCGCTGGCAGGCGCGACCCTGCTCGCCATTTATTTTCCCGCTCGCCGAGCGACCCGGGTCGATCCCATAGTGGCCCTGCGGTATGAGTGAACCACTCCGCTTGGCTGAATGGGACGGTCCCGAGTGAAGCTTGGTTGATAGCCTTTGGCGAACCGCGCTATTGAAGCTTAAGGTTTCTGCCCTGAAAGGGGAACATTCGCGAATGCCCCCTCATTCGTGTCTGTCCCCTGTCGTTTCCTATCGTGTCCACCTGCCATTCGGCGTTCTAACCGGACCGGGATGGAAGAACTTCTCCGGCGCCATGACACCCTCCTTCTTAAAGACCATTCCGTTCTTCATTACAAACTGCACATTGCGCAAAGCGTCGACATCGGCGAGCGGGTCGCCCGCAACGGCGATCAGATCGGCGAAAAAGCCCGGTTTAATCGGACCGCGCACTTGAATGATATCGGCGGCCTTATAGCCGTTGATGGTCAGGGCCCGCAGAATGTCGGCCGCGGGAATGCCCGCCTCCTTCCACGTCTTGAGGAATTCGATCGTCAAGTCACCGCGGTTCAACCATTCGCCGGTCTTCTCATCTTTCATCCGATCGTTCCAGTAGTCGAAGTCGGTCGAGAAGGTCAGCGGCACTTTCTTTTCCCAAGCGTCGCGCAGGAGGGCAACTGTCTTTTTGAAAGCCGGCTCGCTCCCTCGATAAGGGGTGAAGGGCGTGTCGGTCCCCGTCAGGAAGATCCCCTTTTCGGCCATCTGGCGGTGGTGTTCAGGGGTCAGCGCATCGCCGTGGGCAATGATGTAAATGCCTGCGTCGATGGCCCGTTGCGCTCCCTCGGGCGTCTGGACGTGTCCCTCGACTTTACATCCTCCTTTCGCGGCTTCACGGATGGCCAGCTTGATGTCATCGACCGAGTAGCCCCACGGCTTGCAGTCGATGCACAGCTTGATCGTCCTGGCGCCAAACAACATGTTCTCCCGGACGGCGCGGACGATCTCGTCAGGGCTGTTGGCGTCGATGTATTCGGGAAACATGATGTTGTGGTACTTGTACATTTCCGGTGTCGGCCAGAACTGCCCGCCCGTGCTTCCGATCATCGGCCCGGACGGGATCACGGTGGGGCCGGGCAGCCAACCCTGTTCGATGGCCTGACGCAGGGCCGTGTCGGCGTAAAGCGCATTGTTCCCCACGTCGCGAACCACGGTGAAGCCGGAGTTGAGAAGCTGAATGGCGTTGGAGGCGGCCTGGATGGCGCGTAAGGGTGACGAATCGGTGATGTAGGTGAGGTAATAGTAATCGTTTTCCGGCCGTTCCTTGTAAGTCAGCGCCATGTGCGTGTGCGCATCGACGAGCCCGGGCAGCACCGTGAGCTTCGACAGGTCGATGACGGTCGCGCCCGCGGGGATCGCGAGGTTCGTGCCGACGGCCTTGATCTTTTCACCTTCGACTAGGATCACCTGGTTGGTCGACGCCGTCCCGGTCTCCGGATCGATGAGCCGACCGGCCTTGATCGCTGTGATCGGCGGGGCTTTCGGTTGAGGTTGTGCAACGACAACACTTATCCACAAGATTGACAAGGTGAACAGGAATACCCAGTGCCGCTTCATCATCTTGACCTCCTCAGGAATAATTCATGAGCCAGTACGGGGTACCGCTGGTATCGCTTTCCACCCCCGGGTGCCGCAGGCATCGCGCTCTTGGCGATGCCTGCGATGGAAGCATATCCCAGTTCGCACTGAATTGCGCTTTGATAGGCTACCGGAAAGTCCTTAACATCGTCCGCCCCTGCGGCCGATGTGTGCGTTGAAGACTGGCTTTCCCCTCTTGCCTCAAAACCAACCTGCTTCTTCTTACGGCCTCATCGCTCCATGGCGTGACCCACCACATACGTCTGCCCACCCCGCCCCTCACGAGCCGGATGGAAATGTCGCCTTGACGCGCTTGGATCCATTCAAATAGGAATACCACACAGCAAAATATAACAACGACCGAAAAAGGTTTTTCAGGACTTCGACAATCATGGCCTCTTGAGCGGACGAGGGCAGACCCGCGGTAAAGGGCAGGCCGCTCGCCACAATCGAGTACGCGAGGTAAGTCCAGAGATAAGCCTTTGCGATCCGAACTGCATTCTGTTTTTTCCGCCACAGGGCCACGCCTGCGTACACACTGAAGGCCATCACGGCGACACTCAGGAGAATATCGACCTGGCTGATCATCCTCAGTCCCGGAAACTGTTCGAAGTATTGAGCGGCCCCTTGATAATTCGCAACTAAGAAAAAAACCGTAACAAGGGGGCCAAACACTGTGAGCGCAAGACAGAAGAGCAGCAGCCACCCCCGCACGCCCGTGTATTGAGATGCCTTGGGTGCTTCTGATCTTTGTTCTACTATGGGTTTCCTATCCGTCGATTCCGCGATCCCGCGGCGCGCAGACTCTTCGGCGTAGGCGGCTTGAGCTTCGTCGGTCAGAGCGGACCGGTCGATGGCGGCGAACTCCTCCGGGGTCAGCGAAGCATAACGTTCTTCCACCTCTTCAAACGATGAAGTTTTCATGAGTCCTCCCTTAAATGGGATATGTGTGGCCGGATTGGGTGACACAGACTCCGACGTATCGGAGTGTGCAGCAGACGGAGTGGCGCATATATTGTGTTTCTTGGGATGTGTAATCTTGCAAATCTGGTTACCTGGATTCCCCCAGCCACTTAAGAATGGCGCGAACACTGCCGGTGGCCAGAGCGATGCTTGTATCGGCGGCGCCATAATACAAATGGAGGGTGTCGCCATCGGGAGCAATGGTGTACCCGCAAGGAAACACGACTTTGTCCACATCCCCTTCCTGCTCGTAGGTTTCCTCGGGTCCAAAGACCCACTCGTTACTGCGCTTTAGGCAACGCTCAGGTGCGTGTAAATCAAACAGCGCCAAGCCCAGACGGTAAATGGCGCCGGCCGCCGTCTGCCGCACACCGTGATAGATCACCAACCAACCTTGACTGGTTTCAATGGGCGGGGGCGAGAGGCCGATCTTGTTCGCGTCCCACCACCCACCCTTTCGGGCCTCAAGCATCAACTTGTGACTGCCCCATTGGCGCAAGTCGGAGGAGTAGGAGATCCACATGTGCGCGACGGGCGCAGTGACCGGGCGGTGGATCAATGCCCAATGGCCGCCAATCCGATAAGGCAGGAGAGCAGCATCTTTGTCTTCTGGTTGCATGATCAAACCATAGCGTTTGAAGTGGGAGAAATCTTCCGTGAGTGCCAGGGCCACGCCTGGACCGTCCCGGGTGTAAGCGGTATAGACAATGGCATACTGGTTCAATTCGGGGACGAAGGTGATGCGCGGGTCTTCGATTCCCCACAATTCCTCCGGGAAGTGCTCGGGGTCCGCCAATAATGTGGGTTGGGGGTCAATGGTCCAGCCGTCCACACCATTCGCGGAGCGCGCCGCACAGAGGTGGGAATGTCCGGTCCGATCCTCCACGCGGCATAATAACAAGGTGGTGCCATTGGGCAGTAATACGGCCCCGGGATTAAAGACGCTGTGAACTAGATATGGCCAATCGGCGGCGGTCAAGATGGGGTTGATTGTATGACGGCGGAAGAGTTCGGTGTATCGTCGGGTCATTAAGATCTTATCTCCACAGTAAGAAGAGCATTTTCAGCCAAGCGCAACTCCAGCAAGGATTGAAGAAAGGCGAGCGTAGACTCCGCCCCCTGATTTTCGTTCGGTCGGTCGGGATGCAGACCGTCTCGGCACCCCCCCGTCGTTGGGTCGTAGACCGGGAGGTTCAAGTCGTTGCGTCCCAGGAACCACTCGAAGGCCCGCCGGGCTTCCTTCCGCCACCGCTTGTCGGTTGTGATTCGGTAGGCTTCGAGGCAGGCAGAAACCATGGTTTGGGCCTCCACGGGTTGTTGATCGAAGCGGGCGCGCTCAGAGCCCCGCTGATAAAAGCCATTGGAGCCGATGGGGACAAAATGCCCCCCCTCCACGTCAGAGCATTGCAAGGCAGCCAGCCAGCCGAGCGACTCCAGTCCCGCCTCGGTCATGCTGTTATCCGGCATTGATTGTCCACACATCAGCAAGGCATGCGGCAGCGCCGCGTTGCAATAGGTCAGTCCTTCCTCGAACCAGTGCCATTCATCTGCGCGGTGGCTTTGATACAACGTCAAGAGTCGCCCGGCCAATTCCTCCCGCACCTGGCTGGCCTGCCGATCGCCGGTAAATCGCCGGAGATACTCATGAATTCCGAGCAGCGCGAAGGCCCAGGCCCGTGGGCTGGTCGTGTCACGAATGGCGGGCAGGGCCTGCTCGAACACACGGCCAGCCATACTATGGAGGGCCGGGGAGTTGGAGCGGCCCAACATGGCGCCTAACGCCCAAAGCGCGCGTCCGTGGCTGTCGTCTGAACCGCCAACTTCCAGCCAGTGGCGCTGGTAGTCCATGAAGTTGCGAAAGCGCCGGGTCTCAGTATTGAATGCATACCAGATGAAGGCGAGATAGCGGGATGCCAGTTCGAAGGACTCTGTGCTGCCCAGTGCCTCCAGAAGCGCGGTCACCATCAGCGCGCGGGCATTGTCGTCGGTGGTGTAGCCTTCGCTATAGTTGGGTACTGTAAAAATGGCGTGCTGCAAGATGCCGGTCTCATCCGTCATGTGGCGCAAGTGATCCAATTTGAGAGGAGGGAGTTCCCCCATGTGTTTGTCAAGCGCTTTGGCAGTGAAGCCGGGTGGAGTGAAATGCCGGCGCTCGGCCCGGGCGCGTTCAAAACTCTCCATGTAACGACGCGCCACGGTCGGCCAGATCATCTCCCGGCCAAACAGATAGGCGCGCTTCCGCATGGCGTGACGCTTGGACTCGTTGTCCAACAGGTCAATCACCTGCTCCGCCAATGCTGCGGGATCATGGAATGGCACCAGCGCTCCTCGTCCTTCCGCCAGCATCTCTTCTGCATACCAATACGGAGTCGAGATCACGGCCTTGCCTGCGCCCAGGGTGTAAGCCAGTGTGCCGGAGACGATTTGGGCCGCATTGAGATAGGGGGTGATGTAAATGTCCGCCGCGCCAATGAACTCGATGAGTTCCTCCAGGCTGACAAAGCGGTTGTAGAAGATCACATGGCCTTCCACTCCCTTCTCCTGAGCCAGCCATTGGAGGGACAGCCGATATGTTTCGCCTTCGGATTGAATCACGTGGGGATGGGTCACTCCGAGGATGATGTACACCACATTTGGATAGCGGGCCACAATCTTAGGGAGGGCGGCGATGACATTTTCGATCCCTTTGTTCGCCGAAAGCAGCCCAAAGCTGAGTAGGACGATTTTGCCTTCGACGCCAAACAGGTCCTTGTTGAAACTTGGGTCTACAAAGGGCACATCGGGGATGCCGTGTGGAATTTGATCAATCTTCTCCGGCGACACGCCATAGACGTCCCGCAAAAATTCCGCGCCCCGGTCACTCATGACGGCCAGCCGATCCGACAGACCCGCCACTTCTTGAAATACCCGCCGCTGGTCGGGGTCCGGATCGCGAAGAATGGTGTGCAGGGTCGTGACGATGGGCATCCGCAATTCGCGCAAGAGCGCCAGGATATGACTGCCGGCCCGCCCGCCAAAGATGCCGTATTCAAATTGCAGGGACACGAGGTTGACGTTGTTGATGTTCAGGAAATCAGCGGCGCGATGATATGAGTCAATATCTTTCTCTGTCAGCTCAAATCGAACGCGGGCCGGATAGGCGTAGCCATCTTCTCGGTCGTTGACGGGAAGGGCAATGCAGGTCGTTCCGGCATATTCGGCAGCCATGGCTTCGCATAAGTCGGTTGTAAAGGTGGCGATACCACAGTGGCGCGGCAAGTAGTTACCGATGAATGCAATGCGGCTGATGGTTGAACTGGTTGAGCCTGGTTCCATAATCCGGGTTTCCTTATTGGCCACTTCGACCAAGGTGATGAAAAGACCATTCCCCCCCGCGGAAGGGCCGTCCCGATGGATCGGTCCAGCGGAGAATCAAACAAGCCTCTCTGATCTGGAACTAAAATGCTTTTCTGAGAAGCCGCGGATCTCTGGTCGGCCTCCTGGTCTCACGGGATCCCTATGAGATTTAGAGTGTCGAATCAGGCAGCGGCTAATTTGGCTCGATTCCATTCTGGAAGGCGTGTACCTTGGAATAGAAATACACTTTCCTGAATATGTCGCGCGTTGGCTGAAACCGTCACATAAGCTATTCCCAGAAAACGCTTTGCCGCCACTTGGGTGATTTCCAGGCAATTGCACTTCTCCGATTTGAGGTGCGCCAGGATCCGGTGGACTGCTTGCCCTTGCGTCTTTTCTCTGTCAGAGCCGAAGACGCTCACTTTGAATTCACCGGCCAGGTAGAAAAAAGTCCATCCCGCTTTGGTGATTCTCCGATCCGGGGAGGAACCCTCGAGGTCTTTGACTAATCTCCAACCCTCCGAATAGGGCTCGCTTTCAAACTGCAAACCTTCCGGCAGAGGAGTGCCCTCTCTGATCAGGATGGTACCAGTTTTGATTTCACCTGTCATGTCAGCTTCTCCCCTCCATCTGGAGCGGTCATTACGTCACCCAGCAATTGACATTATGGCGACACGCTCTGGGCCGGAATCTGTCACCCACGCTTTGTGTCACGGTGCATTTTGACCCGAAGCGGCGCTGAAGTGAGTGGCGAGGTCAGGAATCCCTCTCATCCAAGTGGCGGCTTCCGTACATTCATCTCCAGCCGGCGGATAAATCAGAACCAGGCCATGACGGCCAGCCTCAGGACGTCGCGTGAACTGATCCTGATGCTTCATGATGAAGTCGAGCGTTTGAGCCAACACTCCAGAACTAAATCCATTGGCGAAGGTTATCCCGGGTGGATGAGCCGGAGACATCTCCTTCCAGTAGTCGCACACCCGATCATCGTAACCCCCGGTTTTACCAAACCAGACGCTCAGGTTATCCAAAGGAGTTTTCGGTTCACTCACGTATTCAATCCGCACTGAGCACGGCGTCGTAACTTTCACCAGGTCATCCCAGGCAAGAATCACGCCTAATTGAAAGGCCTTTTCTAATTCCATGTTGAGTCTCCCTTCCGAACCAATCACTTTTCTTGAACATCCTTCCGCTTCTTCAACCACGGCGTTACTTCTTGATCAGGGAAGCCAGCCCGGTGATGAGGTCGATGGGCAGCGGGAAGACGATGGTTGTGTTTTTCTCGACCCCGATCTCTGTCAGGGTTTGGAGATATCGAAGTTGCATGGCCGTCGGCTGCGACGACAAGACCTCTGCCGCTTCCATCAGTTTGTGCGAGGCTTGCAGCTCCCCGTCGGCATGGATGATCTTGGCGCGCTTTTCGCGTTCGGCCTCTGCTTGTTTGGCAATGGCGCGCTGCATTTGCTCCGGAAGGTCCACTTGCTTCACTTCCACCAGGGCGACCTTGATGCCCCACGGTCCGGCATGTTGGTCGATGATCGATTGCAGCCGGTCGTTCAGTTTTTCGCGTTGGGAGAGCAGGTCGTCCAGTTCCACTTCGCCCAGCACGGACCGTAATGT
>JBAVHJ010000232.1:0-8503 GCA_049685715.1 Terriglobia bacterium
TGATAAAGATCGGAAAGACAAAAAATTCACAGTGAAGATTCGCGACCAGCAGACACCGGCCAACCATCTCTGGACCTTGGATCTGGAGTCCAAACAGGAAAAGCGACTGACCTCCGGCACCGAGTACACGGTGACCGAATTCACCCAATCCAAGGATTCCCGGTGGATCGGATTTCACGGCGGGTCGATGAACCGCTATGAAAAGGGCACGGAAGCGCGCGATTATGCGGATCTATATCTGCTTAATCTTTCCACTGGGAAAATAGGGCGGCTAACGGAGAACAAGGACATTAGTGAAACTCCATTGAGCTTTTCGCCGGACAGTGCATTCATCGCCTATGCAGCTTCGGACGATTTCAAGTACGCTCACAATGGCAGAGTTTACGTGCGTCCCACCGCGGGAGGGTCCTGGAAGAAACTGGGCGCTGGATTTGATGCCGATGTCAATGTTGGATTCTGGTCTAAAGATGACAAGACGGTTTATTTCAACGAAGGGATGGGCGCAACCAATCAGTTCTTCTCGGTGTCGGTGGACAGCGGGAAGGTGACCCCCCTGACCGAGGTCAAAGGCGCCCTCAATGTGATGGAGGATGAAGACACGGGAGCCATCCTGATCAACTATTCCGATCCCACCTCGCCTGGAAATATTTATTCATCCTCCCTGGCGACCGTTGCTGACCGTGGAACCTGGAAACAATTGACGAATTCCAATCCTCAGGTGGCGGACTTTCTGTTGGGGGAGACGGAGTCGGTCCGCTGGAAGAGTACCGATGGGACATGGGTTGAGGGCGTGCTCGTGAAGCCAGTGGGGTACGAGAAAGGGAAGCGCTATCCCCTCATCGTTCAAATTCATGGAGGGCCTGCCAGCGCCGATCTCCTCGGATTCAATGGGCGCTATGTGAATTATTCTCACGTGTATGCCGCCAATGGATATTTTTGCCTGATGCCGAACTACCGGGGCTCCACCAACTACGGTGAAAAGTTCAAGATGGAAATCTCGGGCGATTACTTCAGACAGGGCTTTGACGACATCATGACGGGCGTGGACAACCTGATCAAGTTAGGAATGGTGGACGAAGCCAGAATGGGCGTGATGGGCTGGAGCGCGGGAGGACATTGGTCGAACTGGACCCTCACCCATACGAATCGATTCAAAGCCATCTCGTCCGGCGCGGGAGCGATGAACTGGACGTCCATGTATGCTGAAACCGACATCCAGCGAAACCGCGAGTTCTATTTTCAAGGACTGCCCTACGATCGATTCGAGCACTACTGGGATATGTCTCCCCTGAAATACATCAAGAACGCCAAAACGCCGACCCTGATCCATGTGGTGGAGGGCGATCCCCGGGTGCCCCGGCCCCAAAGTGAGGAACTGCACATGGCCTTGAAAAAACTGGGCGTGCCCACGGAGTTCATGGTCTATCCCGGGAGCACTCACGGCATTCCGGACATGCGCAATCAAATGGTCAAGATGGTCAGTGAATTCGGCTGGTTTGAGAAGTGGATCAAGGGCAAGGAAGGTTGGTTCGACTGGAAGACCCTGAATGACACGTTGAAGGACGATTCGAAAAAGTCCGAGAAGCCGGGAGAGGAGAAAGAAAGCGAGCCGAAAACGAATTGATTTGGCAAAATCATTGAATGCAATGGCTGCCTTTAGAATCGGAGGGTGGTTCCTGTGGGCATACGGAAGTGAGCAATCATTGCCGCCACTCCCGCGCCTCTGCCGGCCTCTGGTGTACCTCACGGGTTAGTCTGATTATGCCGCCGAGGCGCAAGCGCCCTTAAAGTATTTGGAGTTTTCAAACTAAAGTATGATTTTTTTTGCGCGTTTTGCGCCTCCGCGGTGACCTGCCTGTTACTCTCCCTCGACCCGATATCCTTTTTTGTGACGGCTTCAGGGTCTGTTATACTTTCGGCCTCTAAACTCAGTTCGAAGGGAATCATCATTCATGAATAACGTTTCGCATCTGGAGTGTTCCTCGTGTGCGAAGTCCTGGCCACCGCAGAAGATTTACAACCTATGTCCGGAATGCAAGATGCCTCTTCTGGTTCGATACCATCTCAAGGCCGCAAGGGAACAGATGAGTCGCGAAAAACTGCTTTCACGCCGGAAAGACATGTGGCGTTACCGGGAAGTCATGCCGGTGGTTCAGGACAAGAATATCGTTTCACTGGGTGAAGGATACACCCCGCTGTTGTCGGCCCAGAAGCTCGGAAGGGTCACCGGCCTCAAAAACCTTATGATCAAGGACGAATCACCGAATCCGACGGCCTCGTTCAAGGCGAGGGGGATGGCGGCGGCGATCTCGATGGCAAAGGAATTGGGGATCCAGAAGGTCGTGGTTCCATCTGCGGGGAATGCCGCCAGTGCCATGGCGGCCTATGCGGCACAAGCAGGGATGGAGGCTCACATCTTCATGCCGAAGGACGTTCCCCAAGCGAACTACGTGGAGTGCACCTCGTTTGGCGCGCATGTGACGCTGGTGGAAGGACTGATCAGCGATTGCGGGCGGATGGTGGCTGAGCGCAAAGATAAAGAGGGGTGGTTTGACGTCTCGACGCTCAAGGAGCCGTACCGGATCGAGGGCAAGAAGACGATGGGCTACGAACTTGCGGAGCAGCTTGGCTGGAAGCTCCCCGACTGGATCATCTATCCCACTGGGGGAGGCACCGGCCTCATCGGGATGTGGAAGGCTTTTGCGGAAATGGAATCCTTGGGATGGATCGACTCAAAGCGACCCAGGATGGTGACAGTGCAATCGAGCGGATGCGCCCCCATTGTCAAGGCCTTCCACGAAGGGGCCACGAAGGCGACGGTCTGGCCCCAGGCCCGGACGATTGCCGCGGGATTGCGAGTGCCCGGGGCCATCGGGGATTTCATTATGCTGGACATCCTGCACAAGAGTGGCGGAACTGCCGTAATGGTCAGCGATGAGGAATTGAAATCTGCGGTTTCGGAGATTGGAAAGCATGAAGGGATTTTCTGTGCGCCGGAAGGGGCGGCTTGCTGGCCTGCGGTGAAGAGGCTTCAAGAGAATGGAACCATTCAAGCCGAGGATTGCATTGTGATGTTCAATACGGGTTCGGGTCTGAAGTACCTGGACGTGTTGGGAAATTGAATCGAAGTGCACGTTCCATTGATTGTAGGGGCGTACAGTTGTACGCCCCCATGAGCACCTCTGAGTGGCGCAGGCCCTATGTTCTGGCGCTGTGCGCCTTTGAGCTACCGCGCGATGTGATACTAGTTTAACCTTAGGGGCGCACGGCTGTGCGCCCCTACAAGTGCGACGACACAGAACTTATGCCGACCGAACGATTGTATTACCGGGATTCTTTCTTGCGCCAGTTTGAGGCAGAGATTCTGGACGTGCGTGAGATGAAGGGTCAGTTCCAGGTTCTCCTTGACCGAACGGCGTTTTATCCCACCGGTGGAGGACAACCGAATGATGTAGGGACGCTCAACGAGGTTGAAATCGTTGATGTGATTGAGCGGGAAGATACGGGTGAAGTCGTTCATGTGGCCTCTGCGGCAGTCCAGGGCCGCAGCGCCGTGGGAAAGATCGATTGGACTCGGCGTTTCGACCACATGCAACAACATACCGGCCAACACATTCTTTCCGCAGCGTTTGTCCAGGCGTGCGAGGCCCCCACCGTGGGGTTTCATCTCGGCGTGGAGACGTCCACCATTGATCTGCGGACGAATCTGACCCTGCCCGACCACCTGGAGAACGTGGTCCGTCTGGCCAATCAGGTCATTTTTGAAGACCGGGAGGTCGCCGTGTTGAATGTTTCGCGGGAGGAAGCGGTAGCGATGCATTTGCGGAAGGAATCGGATCGTGAAGGGGTTCTCCGGATCATCGAGGTGCCCGGCTTTGATCGCACTCCATGTGGTGGCACTCATGTGACGCGCACCGGTCAGATTGGTCTCCTTGCCACGCGCAAGGTGGAGCGGTACAAACAGGGTTGGCGCGTGGAGTTCGTTTGCGGAGGGCGCGCCCTGCGGCAGTCCATGAGCGATTACGCCACCTTGGCCCTGGCTTCAAAACTACTCTCGTCAACCTTCGATCAAATCCCGCCCCTCATTGAAAAGCAGATTGAGGAGTCGAAATCCACTCGTCGCGAGCGGTCTCAATTGCTTGACGAATTGGCCTCATTCAAAGCAAGGAATCGGCTCCACAAAGCGAGGTCCTGCGGAGATCTGCGTGTCCTCGTAGAGACGCTTCAGAATGAAGATCTCGAATCTGTGAAAATGCTGGCCCACCATGCCGTGTCGGAATCGAAGGTCGTGGTGTTCTTTGTGCTGACCAGTGAAAAGCCTCAGATCGTGATTGCGACCTCCCCCGATTCAGGCGTGGATGCGAGCCGGTTTTTCAAAGCATGCGGGGAGATGTTCCCGCTCAAGGGCGGGGGTTCGAAGACACTGGCCCAGGGCTCGATGGAGGATCCCTCGGCGGTCCCCGCCTTGGTGGCTTTCGCGGAAAAAAGATTGACTTCAACTTGACCCTCTGTCCAGGAAAGCGTAACCGCAAAGGACGCAGAGAAGGCGCAGAGGGCGCCAAATATGGATGGCACGAGGGTTCTTGAAACTTTAGTTTGGGTACTGCCTCTCCTGAATAGGTTGCCGGGTGCAATCCCCGGGAATGGAACGCGAATCATCATCTGAGTCCCTATCTTACAATTGAATTTGTTCGCGCTTGCATTGTCGATCCCCTATGAATTCTCCAAAGGTTCTATTTATCTTTACGGGCGGCACGATGTCGATGAAGTTCGACCCCGAGATTGGAGCCGCGGTGCCGGCTTATTCCGGGAAGGAAGTTCTCGCCATGGTGCCCCACCTCGATTCAATCTGCCGTTACGAGCTCATCGATTTTGCGAGGATTCCGGGGCCGCACATGACGCCGGAGAAGATGTTCGACCTCTCGAAGCTGCTGAATGCGCAGTTGGGCCGGGACGACATTGCGGGAGCGGTGGTTACCCACGGGACTGACGCCCTTGAAGAGACGGCCTACTTTCTGGAGTTGACGGTCGATTCTTATAAGCCCGTGGCTGTGATCGGAGCGATGCGCCACAGCGGCGAGATCGGCTGGGATGGTGCGACCAATGTGATCGCGGCCGCCCGGGTGGTGTTGGATCCCGAGGCCACGGACCGCGGGGTGATGGTGGTGATGAATGATGAGATCTGCACGGCGCGGGAGGTCACGAAAACCCATACGGAAGCCTATGATGCCTTCAAATCACCCGAGTTCGGCCCCATCGGCCTGGTGGACCGGGACCGCATCATGTGGGTGCGGGGAAAATTCTGGCGGAAAATTATCCGAACGGACCGCATCGAAACGTCCGTGGATATGTTCAAGACCTATGCGGGATTCGATCCGCGACTCATCCATTACGCCATCGACACGGGCGCCAAAGGCCTCGTGATCGAGTCCATGGGACGAGGCAACACCCCGCCCGCGGCCTTTACCGCCGTGAAGCGAGCATTAGAAATACCCCTTCCCGTGGTGATCTGTTCGCGCTCTGTGCGCGGGAGGGTATTGGACACGTACGGGTATGAGGGCGCAGGAAAACAGGCGCGACGGTTGGGTGCGATTTTCGGCGGAAACTTGCCGGGGCAAAAAGCACGGATCAAGCTGATCCTGGCTTTGGGAAAGACCAGCTCAATCGATGACATCCGGAACATTTTTGAAGAAGGCGTGTATTTTTAGGCTCCCGGGCGGAGTAGATTATCTGGAGCTGGACCTTCACATCACGCGCGATGGCAAAATCGTCAAGGACCTGATTCAATAACGGTAGGCTTTGTGACCGAATCCAAACGATTCATTCTTGCGCTGGATCAAGGCACCACTTCGTCGCGAGCTATTCTGTTTGATCATGACTCGAACCTGGTCTCCGTGGCCCAAAGGGAGCTCCAGCAGATCTACCCCCAATCGGGCTGGGTGGAACATGATCCGGAGGAGATTTGGCAATCTCAACTCCTGACCGCGCGGGAGGCGATGGAGCGCGCAGGCGTGTCGGCCCGGGAAATCGCGGCCATTGGGATTACCAATCAGCGGGAAACAAGCATCGTCTGGGAGCGCTCGACAGGCCGGCCCATCCATAACGCCATCGTGTGGCAGTGCCGCCGCACCGCCGACATCTGTGATGAACTGAAGGAGGAGGGATTCGACCGGAAGATACTTCGAAAAACCGGTCTGGTAACCGACGCCTATTTCTCGGGGACCAAAGTCCAATGGCTGCTTGACCATGTTCCCGGCGCCCGCGCCAAGGCCCGCGATGGAGAACTGTTGTTCGGGACCGTGGACTCCTGGCTCATTTACAAACTCACCGGGGGAAACGTCCACGCCACCGATTTTTCAAACGCCTCGCGGACGATGTTGTTCAATATCCATCAGAGGTGTTGGGACCAGGAAATTCTCAAGCGGCTGGATATTCCGAAAATCATGCTCCCCCAGGTTCGACCCTCGAGCGGCGTGTTCGGGGAAGCCGCGCGCGAGTGGTTTGGCGCCACCATCCCCATTGCGGGCAATGCCGGGGATCAGCAGGCGGCCCTATATGGCCAGGCGTGCTTCGAGGCGGGGATGGTAAAGAATACCTATGGGACCGGATGTTTCTTGCTCCTCAATACGGGGGAGCGCGCCGTGTCGTCGAGGAATGGCATGCTGACCACGATCGCCTGGGGCCTCAACCCTTCCCAACCCAGGAATTCACGACGGCGTGAGCCCGCATCAAAGGGCCTTTTTCCCCTCAAAGAGACGATCACTTATGCGCTCGAAGGAAGTGTCTTCATCGCCGGCGCGGCAATCCAATGGTTGCGCGATGGACTCAAGATTATTGAACGAGCGAATCAAAGTGAAACTCTCGCCACCTCGGTCAAGGACTCGGGGGGAGTTTACTTTGTCCCCGCCTTCGTGGGATTGGGTGCACCTTACTGGGATATGCAAGCACGCGGCATCCTGATCGGGATCACTCGAGGCACCGAGCGGGCCCACATCGTTCGAGCGGCACTGGAGTCGATGGCCTTTCAGACCCGTGATGTGGTAGAGGCCATGCAGCGGGATGCCGGGACCCGGCTGCGTGAATTGCGGGTGGACGGGGGCGCTGCGGCCAACAACTTCCTCTGCCAGTTCCAGGCAGATATCCTGGGTGTGCCCGTGCTGCGTCCCTCAATCACGGAGACGACCGCGCTGGGGGCTGCTTATCTGGCGGGCCTTGCGATCGATTTCTGGAGGAACCAAAAAGAGATCTCCTCCCACTGGAAACTCGATCGACAATTTGAGCCGCGCCTCAAACCCTCCCTTCGAGACGCGACTTATTCCCAATGGAAACGGGCAGTTGAGCGGGCACTTCAATGGAAATTGTGAAGTGGGGACCCAGCTGATTTCATTGGATTCATCCGGTGTACCCCTCTTCGCACCGGGCGGCGTGTGCTAGAATTCCGTTGGAATCAGGCGTTCAGATGACATAGAGATACGCGTACTAATACAACCGTTGGAATTAGAGTAACATGGAGTAATTGTGGAATCTTCGCGGTAGGGGCGCATAGCTATGCGCCCCTACGTTGAATCAGGCGCGATTTTGTAACATTTTCAATGGTGTTCGTGTTAGGTCATTGGGATTGAATCGTTCAGGGTTTGAATGGGAGTATCGTCATGCAGAAATCCCGTCTTGAAATCTTCGAAGAGACAACAAAGAACTCCCCCATGGATTCTTTTGCGCACTATGCGCTGGCCATGGAATATGAAAAGGGGGGACGGTTCGAAGACTCCCTTGCAACTTACAAAAAGCTAATTGGCTTTGATCCCTCGTACCTTCCGGCCTTTCAGATGTGTGGACAGCTCTTGATGAGGCTGGGCCGCTCCCCTGAAGCGGGCGATCTGTTGAGGCGGGGTTTAGAGGTTGCCCGCAAGGTCGGGAACGCCAAGGCCGCCAACGAGATTCAGGGGCTGATCATTGAACTGGGAGGGTGACGGTTTGCAAGCCTTGTAAGGGAAGCATGCATTTTACGGGGGGCGCTTCGGTGGGCCGGAGCGCCCCTCCGAATTTAATCCGATGAATTCTGATCCAAAATCACCTTCCGAGCTCAGGCACCTGGAAGACCATTCTTCCCAGCAGCACGGACTTCAACGCCAGCTCTCCGGCCGCCAGTTGACCATGATTGCGATTGGGGGAGCCATTGGGACGGGCCTGTTTCTCGGCAGCGGAGTGGCGGTGCAGATTGCCGGACCGGGAGTGTTGATCACTTATGGGATGGGTGCCGTCATCGCCTTAATCGTCACGCTGGCGCTGGCCGAGATGACCGTGGTACGCCCCGTTGCGGGCTCGTTTGGTGTCCATGCGGATGAGTTTTTGCATCCCTGGGCCGGCTTCTCGGTCCGCTATTCGTACTGGTTGGCCCAAGTGATCGCAATTGGAAGCGAAGTCCTCGCGGCATCGATCTACTGTCGTTTCTGGTTTCCCCAGGTTCCTCAATGGATCTGGATCGCCCTGTTTTCCGCCACGA
>JBAVHJ010000233.1:0-1862 GCA_049685715.1 Terriglobia bacterium
CTCAGTCCACCTTGGCGCTCGATTCATCGCTCTCAGGCTACCAAGTAGGAAATATCGACTTTCTCACCATGCTCAGCAATTTTCTGACCGTGCTCGATTACGAACTGAATTACTACGATTCCCTGACTAATTACCAGAAAGCAGTAGCCCGGCTCGAAGAAGTCGTCGGCTCGGTCCTCTCAAAGTAACATAGCAAGGAGACAAGCATGTTCATTAACAAATCAAAAGGTCTTTTCATTTTATTCATTGTGGTCGTGCTGGCGGGCGGCTACTGGCTCTACTCCCGCGGCTTCTTCGTTTCGGGCGTACGTCAAAGCTCGGCTCCACAGCAGCCGGTCTCCAAGGCGACGGGTGAACGAAAAATACTCTACTGGGTGGATTCCATGCATCCCGCTTACAAGTCCGACAAGCCCGGCACGGCCCCCGATTGCGGCATGACTTTAGTTCCGGTGTATGCGGACGGCGGAGGAGAATTGACTGGGGACAATCTGCCCCCAGGCGCCATTAAGATCTCAGCGACCAAACAACAGCTGATTGGCGTGCAGTTCGGTGAGGTTCAATTTGGCCCCGTGGAGAAGACCATCCGCGCCGTCGGCCATCTGGCTTTTAACGAGACAAAAATAATCCGTGTCCATACAAAAATTTCAGGCTGGATCGACAAGGTTTTCGTGGATTACACCGGACAACTGGTGAAGAAAGGCCAGCCGTTGTTCACGGTGTACTCCCCCGATCTCGTGTCCACTCAGGAAGAGTTCCTGATTGGTCTCAAAGCGAAACAATATTTGAGCGACAGCCAGTTCAAGGACGTCTCAACGGGAGCGCAGAGCCTTTACATCGCGTCCCGCCGACGGTTGCAGCTTTGGGACATCAGTGACGCACAAATTGAGGAACTCGAAAGAACCCAGAAACCGACGCGGGATCTGACCCTCTATGCACCTGATGACGGCTTCGTGACCAAGCGGAATGCCTTTCCTAAACAGCAAGTGAACCCCGACACGGAAGTTTACGAGCTCGCGGATCTTTCCACCATATGGGTGCTCGCCGACGTCTATGAATACGAGCTTCCTGAAATCAAACTCGGCCAGATGGCCAGAATCAATCTCACCTACTTCCCGGGAAAGATCTTTGCCGGAAAAGTCTCTTACATTTATCCGGAAGTCGACAACACTACCCGCACCGCGAAAATCCGCATCGAGCTACCGAACGCGGACTTCCGGCTGAAACCCGACATGTACGCCAGCGTGGAGTTGCAATTAAACTATGGTAAGCAGCTTTCCGTTCCTCAAGAAGCAGTGCTGGATTCAGGCACTGAGCAGACCGTTTTTGTCGCCCTGGGAAACGGTTATTTCGAGCCCCGCAAGGTCCAAGTGGGCGCCAAGGTCGACAATCGATACATCGTTCTCTCGGGACTGAAACCGCAGGAAAAGGTAGTCACCTCCGGCAATTTTCTGATTGATTCGGAAAGCCAGTTGAAATCGGCAGTGGCAGCCATGGCGGGGATGCCGGGAATGAGCCAGGGAGAGCAAGGTGGTAAGCCAACGCAGAAACCGCAAGAACCGATGGCGCCGAAGCCGGGGATGAGCCCGGCCCCACAGGAGCAGACCCCTCCGACGGATCACTCCCAACCTCAGATGAACAAACCCGCGAGTCCCCCGAAGAAACCGACTCCCAAGCCCTCGCCCGGAATGGATCATTCCGGGCACGACATGTCCACCACGGATCATCCCATGGGCGAACAGAAGTCCTCAGGAAGCGGTCAAGCAGGTCATGCGCCCTCCCCTAAGAAGCAACCGCCGGAGGACAAGCAATGATTAACAAAGTCATTGAAGCTTGCGCCCACAACAAATTCATCGTGTTTATCC